>JACCXZ010000075.1 GCA_013696745.1 Nocardioidaceae bacterium
CAGCACCGGCGGGCGCCCACCGATGCGCCTGTCGTTCGCTCCCTCGGCCGGTGCGGTGTTCGCTGCGGCCGTTGGGCGCAGTCGAATCCAGGTCGGCTTGTGCGACCTGTCCGGCCAGACCCTTGCGCTGGCCACCCACGATCAGGATGTGGCCGACGGCCCGGCGGTGGTACTCACCCGCGTACGGGAGATGTTCGACGAGCTGCTCGCGGAGGCGGGACTGTCGTCCGCCTCGGTCCGCGGGATCGGAGTCAGCATCCCCGGCGTCGTCGGGCCCGACCGGGCGACGGCGCTGTCGGCTCCGGCGCTGCCGGGGTGGGAGGGCGTTTCCGTGGTGCCGTTCCTGACGCGCGACCTCGACGTGCCGGTGATCCTGGAGCGGGACTGCAACGCGATGGCCCTGGCCGAGCGCGACGGCCTCATGACCACACACCACGACATCGTCTTCGTCAAGGTGTCGACGGGCATCGGGGTGGGCCTCGTGCTCGACCGGCGGCTGCACCGGGGATTTCGTGGCGTCGCGGGGGAGCTCGGGCACACCAAGGTCGTGCGTACGGACGGCCGCACGTGCCGCTGCGGGAGCATCGACTGCCTGGAGTCGCACGCCTCGGGCTGGGCGCTGGTCGAGGAGATGCGCGGACGCGGACGCGACGTCGGCCACGTCCGCGACGTGGTCGGCCGGGCACTGGAGGGTGACGGCGAGGCGGTGTCGCTGATTCGGGAGTCCGGACGGATGGTCGGCGACCTGCTGGTCGGGGTGGTCAACCTGCTCAACCCGCAGGCCATCGTCGTCGGCGGGGATCTCGCGAGGGCCTTCGAGCCGCTGCTGGCCGGGATCCGGGAGAGCGTGTACGCCGGCGCGGTGACGCTGGCCTCGCGGGACCTACGGATCCTGCCCACGTCGCACGGTGAGCTGACCGGGGTCGTGGGTGCGGCGAACCTGGTGCTGGCGCAGGTGCTGAGCCCGGCCGCCGTCGACGAGCTGCTGGTCCGCGGCTGAGGCACGGCGTCAGTTCTGGAATGTCGCTCGGGCTTTCCCGCTCGCTCCGCTCGCGCGACGCCCTCACCGCGCTAGTCCAAGTGACCGGGCACGGTGTTCGCCTCGTGCACGGCGTCGAACACGCGCCCCAGGGCCAGGAGGTCAGCGGGGTCACACACGTCGACGAGATGGGCTCGGACGCCGCGCACATGGGTGTGGGACGCGCTGACCAGGCGTTCCCAGCCGGCGTCGGTGAGCACCGCCATGACGCCGCGGCCGTCGCTCGGACAGGCCACACGCGCGACGATGCCGTCCCGCTCCATCCGGGCGACCGTGTGCGTGGTCCGGCTACGGGAGTGCGACACCGACGCGGCGAGCTCGGCCATGCGGACGCTGCGCCTGGGCGCCTCAGACAGCCGCACCATGATCTCGTGCTCCGCCAGTGAGACGTCGTGCTGCTCACGCAGCTCGCGGTCGAGCCGTTCGAACAGCGCGGTCACACCCGTGATGAACGTGCGCCACGCGTGCTGCTCGGCAGGCTCGAGCCACCGCGTCACTGCTGTGGGATCCAGATGGGCCGGCGTGCCAGCGTCGGCGCTGTCCGCAGGTGCGGTCGTCTCGACGTTCATAAGGGGAGCGTAGACCAGGGTAGTTAAGAGTTCAATGACAATGGTGGTAATGTGTCTGAAAGTTGACCGTTCAATAACCTACCGCAGGAGGCGAGGCACCTACCATGTCGCAGCTCGACGGCCCGACCGCCGGTACCTGGGTCATCGACCCCACGCACACCGAGATCGGCTTCTCGGTACGCCACCTGATGAGCAAGGTGCGCGGCAAGTTCGAGCAGTTCGAGGGCCAGCTCGTCATCGCGGAGAACCCCCTCGAGTCGCGAGCCACCGCCACCGTGCAGCTGTCCTCGATCACGACCAGCAACCCGCAGCGTGACGACCACCTGTGCTCCAGCGACTTCTTCGACGTCGAGGCGAACCCGGTGATGATGTTCGAGACGACCGGCGTGGCGGTCAACGGCGACCGCATCACTGCAACCGGTGAGCTGACCATCAAGGGCGTGACCAAGCCGATCGAGCTCGAGGTCGACTACCTCGGCACCGGCGGCGACCCGTGGGGCGGCACCCGCGTGGGCCTCGAGGCGGCCACGACGATCAGTCGCAGGGAGTACGGGATCGACTTCAACATCCCGCTCGAGGGTGACAAGGTCATGATCGGCGACAAGATCACCGTGACCCTCAACGTCGAGGCCGTCCTGCAGTCGCAGGACGCATCGAATTTGACGTCAGCGTGACCGCGGGGTGACCATGCGGACGGCCAGGTCGGCGTAGAGCTCGCCCAGGTCGTCCGCCGTGGTCGCCCCGCCCGCACGAAACCACCGTGCCACGTCGATCCCCAGGGACAGCAGGGCCAGTGCGCTGCCAGGGAGGTCGCGGACCTCGAACACGTCGGCGTCCACACCGTCCTGCAGGGTCCTGCGCATGACCAGCTCGATCTCGTGGCGTACCGCGGCGACGACAGCAAAGTGCTCCGGGGTCAGCGCGCTCAGCTCGTACTGCACGATCCGGGCGACCGCGTGGCGGCGGGCGTGCCAGACGGTGAAGTCGCGCACGACGGCCCGCAGCCGCAGCACCGGGTCCGTCTCCTGGTACGCCTCGCGGATCAGCCGCAGGGTGACCTCGTGCCCCTCGCGACTGATCGCGTAGAGCAGTTCCTCTTTGGACGCATGGTGCACGTACACCGCGGCCGGGCTCATCCGGGCCCGCGCCGCGATGTCGCGAGTCGTCGTCGCGTGGTAGCCGCGTACCCCGAAAGCCTCGACCGCGGCCTCGAGCAGGCGACGGCGTGCAGCAGCCCCGGAATCCCTGCTCGCGGTGGTCGTCACGTTGACAGCGTGCCGCATGCGAGACATCCTGAGCAAGCGCTTGGTCAGCAGCGTTTCGCGTCCCGCCACCCACACGATTGGTTCCCCGTGCAGCGCACCCTCTACGGCGATGACCACGAGGCCTACCGGTCCTCCGTCCGCGAGTTCCTGGACCGGCATGCTCGCGCTCACGTCGAACAGTTCATCGAGGACAGGGCGATTCCGCGCGAAATCTGGATCGAGGCGGGCAAACAGGATCTGCTCGGGCTGAAGGTACCCGAGGAGTTCGGTGGCGTCGGTGCCGGCGACTACCGGTTCAACGCTGTGCTGGGCGAGGAGCTGTCCGCTGTGAGCGCGGCCTTCGCGTCCTGCTTCGGCATCCACTACGACGTATGCGCGCCGTACCTGGTCGAGCTCACGACCCAGGAGCAGAAGCAGCGCTGGCTGCCCGGCTTCTGCTCCGGTGAGATCGTGACGGCGATCGGCATGACTGAGCCCTCCGGTGGCTCGGACCTCGCAGCCTTGACATCCACGGCCGTTCGTGATGGTGACGACTGGATCCTGAACGGAGCCAAGACGTTCATCACCAACGGCTACTCCGCCGATCTGGTCATCGTCGCGGCGCGTACGAGCCCGGAGAAGAGGGCAAAGGGCATCACGCTGTTCGCGGTCGAGGCGGGTATGCAGGGCTTCGAACGCGGTCGCAAGCTCGACAAGGTCGGCCAGAGCGAGTCCGACACCGCGGAGCTGTTTTTCACCGACGTCCGGCTGCCCACCGAGCAGGTCATCGGCGACGTGGACCGCGGGTTCATCCACATGATGGAGCGGTTACCGCAGGAGCGGCTCGGCTCCGCGATCTCCAACCTCTCCCACGCCGCCGCGATCCTCACCGAGACGATCCAGTACGCCAAGGAGCGCAAGGCCTTCGGCCAGCAGATCGGTTCCTTCCAGCACAACAAGTTCCTGCTCGCCGACCTCGTCACCCGCATCGAGGTGACCCAGGCGTACGTCGACCAGGGAGTCCTCGCGCACAACGCGGGCACGCTGAGCGCCGTCGACGCAGCCAAGGCGAAGTGGTGGAGCGCACAGGTCCAGAACGACGTGCTCGACCACTGCGTGCAGCTGTACGGCGGCTACGGTTACATGAACGAGTACCGCGTCGCCCGGGCTTGGCGTGACGCCCGCGTCACCAAGATCTGGGCCGGTTCCAACGAAATCATGAAGGAGCTCATCGGCCGCGATCTCGGTCTGTGACCGCTCCCGTACGTTTCCTCTGTGAAAGGTGGGCCCATGCCCGAAGCCGTCATCGTCTCCGCTGCCCGATCGCCGATCGGACGGGCCGGCAAGGGGTCGCTGAAGGATCTGCGCCCCGACGACCTCGCCGCCGTGATGGTGCAGGCCGCGCTGGACCAGGTGCCTTCGCTGGACCCGACCGACATCGACGACCTGATGCTCGGCTGCGGCCTGCCGGGCGGTGAACAGGGTTTCAACATGGGACGCATCGTCGCGGTGAAGCTCGGCATGGACCACCTGCCGGCCACGACCGTCACGCGCTACTGCTCGTCGTCGTTGCAGACCACCCGGATGGCGCTGCACGCGATCAAGGCCGGTGAAGGGGATGTGTTCATCTCGGCGGGGGTCGAGATGGTGTCCCGGTTCGCCAGGGGCAGCTCGGACTCGCATCCGGACACCCGTAATCCCTGCTTCGCTGACGCCCAGGTACGTACGCAGGCACGTACGGGTGCAGGCACGTCGGTGTGGAGCGATCCGCGCGAGTCCGGCGACGTCCCCGATGCCTACATCGCCATGGGACAAACCGCGGAGAACCTTGCCTCCGTCAAGGGGGTGAGCCGGGCCGAGCAGGACGAGTTCGGCGTGCGTTCGCAGAACCTCGCGGAGAAGGCCATCGTCGACGGCTTCTGGGCGAAGGACATCACCCCCGTGACGCTACCCGACGGCACGGTCGTCTCGACCGACGACGGCCCGCGGCCAGGTGTGACGATGGAGGGCGTGTCCGGCCTCAAGCCGGTCTTCCGGCCTGACGGCACCATCACTGCCGGCAACTGCTGCTCGCTCAACGACGGTGCCGCGGCGCTTGTCGTCATGAGCGACACGAAGGCGGCTGAACTGGGGGTCACGCCACTCGCCCGCGTCGTCTCCACGGGAGTGACCGGTCTGTCGCCGGAGATCATGGGCTACGGACCGGTGGCGGCGTCGCGTCAGGCCCTGGCTCGCGCCGGCATGAGCATCGAGGACATCGACCTGGTCGAGATCAACGAGGCGTTCGCCGCGCAGGTGATCCCGTCCTACCGCGACCTCGATATCGACATCGATCGGCTCAACGTCAACGGTGGCGCGATCGCCGTCGGCCACCCGTTCGGCATGACCGGGGCGCGGATCACCTCGACGTTGATCAATTCGCTGCAGCACCACGACAAGCAGTACGGGCTGGAGACCATGTGCGTGGGTGGTGGTCAGGGCATGGCGATGGTCCTCGAGCGCCTGTCCTGACCATCCGTGAGTTCAGGTGCGCCGATCCGTGAGTTTGGGTGCGCCGATCCGTGAGTTCGGGTGCACCGATCCGTGAGTTCGGGTGGCTGCAACGCCCGTCGTAGGCACTGATCTCGTCAAGGCCCCACCAACGGTGCTCGTGCATGCCACTCCGCATGCAGCTGCTCGCCGTTGAAGCGACCGCGTGGGGCGAGACCCGGCGTACGGGCGCAGCAACTCACGGATGGGCGGCACCAAAGTCACGGATGGGCGGGGTGGAGGCGGGTCAGGCGACCAGGACGGTGACGGTTTCGGCGACGCAGGCCGGCTTGTCAAGACCCTCGATCTCGATGACGTACTTCCACACCACCTGCATGCCCTGCCGGCCGGGTGTCGCCTCGAGCACCTCGACACCGGCCCGGATGCGCGCACCGACCGGGACCGGCTGGGGGAAGCGGACCTTGTTCGTGCCGTAGTTGATGCCCATCGTGATGCCCTCGAGCTGGAACAGCTTCCCGCCCAGGCTCGGGATCAGTGCGAGCGTCAGGAAGCCGTGCGCGATCGTGCTGCCGAAGGGACCGGTCGCCGCCCGCTCGGCGTCGACGTGGATCCACTGGTGGTCGTCGGTCGCATCGGCGAACAGGTTGACCTGTTCCTGGGTGATGGTCTGCCACTCGGTGTGGCCGAGGTGCTCGCCCACCGCCGCGGCGACGTCGTCGAGTCCGTTGAAGGTACGCATGCCGCTCAGTCCCTCGGTCCGCCGGCGACGTACAACACCTGGCCGGACACGAAGCCCGCCCCTTCGCTCACCAGGAACGACGCCGTGTGCGCGATGTCCTCGGGGTAGCCGGGCCGCTGCACCGGGATGGTCTTGGCAGTGGCCTGCGTGAACTGCTCGAAGTCCACGCCGATGCGGGCCGCGGTGGCAGCTGTCATGTCGGTCACGATGAAGCCCGGCGCTATCGCGTTGCAGGTGATCCCGAACTTGCCGAGCTCGATCGCCAGTGTCTTGGTGAACCCCTGCAGCCCGGCCTTGGCAGCTGCGTAGTTGGCCTGCCCCCGGTTGCCGAGCGCCGACGTGCTGGACAGATTGACGATGCGTCCGTACCCGGCCTTGGTCATGTACGCCTGCACGGCCCGGCTCATCAAGAACGAGCCTCGCAGATGCACGGCCAGGACGGTGTCCCAGTCGTCGACGCTCATCTTGAACAACAGGTTGTCGCGCAGCACTCCGGCGTTGTTGACCAGCACGGCGGGCTCGCCGAGTTGGGTGGCGATCCGCTCGACGGCGGCCTCCGCAGCCGCCTCGTCCGCCACGTCGGCACCGACGGCCAGCGCCCGCCCGCCGGCCCTTGCGATGGCGTCCACGGTACCGGCGCAGGCCGCCTCGTCGAGGTCGATCACGCCCACCTGCATGCCGTCGGCTGCGAGGCGTAGGGCCACGGCGGCGCCGATCCCCCGGGCGGCGCCCGTCACGATCGCGGTGCGCTGCGTCGGCTCAGGCATACACGTGCTCCTCAGTGGCTTGGGAATCATGTCGATGAAGGGTAAGCGCTTGCTTAGCCCAGCGCGAGTCAGTCTGCCACCGATGACCGCAGTACCGCCACCGGTGCTCTGCCACACTCTCCGGGTGCGCCACCTCTACGACTGCCCCCTGCGCTGGGCCGACATGGACTCCCTCGGTCACGTGAACAACGTCGTGTACGTCGACTACCTGCAGGAAGCGCGGGTGGACATGATGCGCATCCATGCACCCGGTCCCGAAGCGGCCGAGCTCGCCGAAGGTGTCGTCGTGGTGAGTCACGAGCTCGAGTACGCCAGACCGCTGGTCTTCGCCCCCGAGCCGGTGCGCATCGAGTCCTGGGTGGAGCAGGTGCGCGCTGCCTCCTTCCGCCTCGGTTACGAGGTGGTCGATGCCGGTCCGGACCGCCGGGTGTACTTGCGGGCCAGCTCGCTGCTCGCGCCGTTCTCGTTCACCGACGACCGGCCCCGACGCATCCGCGACGACGAACGCACGGCCCTGGGCGTGTACACGGGGGAGCCCGTGGTCGAGCGCGGTCCGCGCAGCAGCGTGCCCGATCTGCGGGGTTCCTCGCCGGCGCACACGTACTCGTGCCGGGTCCGGTGGAGCGACATCGACTCCTACGGCCATGTGAACAACGTGAAGTACGTCGAGTACTGCCAGGAGGCCAGGATCGCGTTCATCTCCTCGCTGGCCGCGGCGGAGCCAGGCGTGGGCACCGTCGGCGGCTTTGTCGTGGCCCGTTTCGACATCAGCTACCAGCGCCCGATCGAGTTCCGCCTCGAGCCGGTACAGGTCAGCACCTGGCTCACCCGCATCGGGCGCTCGTCGTTCGAGCTGCAGGCGGCGGTGCACGACGAGGAGACCGTGTTCGCGACGGCGCGCGCGGTCCTGGTCGGCTTCGATCCGGCCGCGGGTCGATCGCGCCCGTTGGGCGACTCGGAACGGAAGAGCTTCGAGTCGGTGCTCGTCAGCGTCTGACGCCCGTGACGAGTGTGTGCTCGCAGGAACTCCACCACACGGACGTATGCCACGGCACTGGGCGGGAGCGCTACGGTCTCCAGATGCCATCGACGCGTTACTGCTCGTCGATCGAGGACAGCGCGCGATGGGAGGGCTTCGCCTTCCGCGAGGGCGACATCGTCATCAGCGCCCCGTCCAAGGCGGGTACGACCTGGACCCAGATGATCTGCGCGCTGCTGCTCTTCGGCACCGCCCGGCTGCCCGCACCGCTGACCACGCTGTCGCCGTGGCTGGACATGCTGGTCCGGCCCGCAGCCGAGGTGTACGGGCAGCTCGACGCACAGCAGCACCGCCGCTTCGTCAAGACGCACACCCCGCTGGATGGCCTGCCACGGGCGGACGGCGTGACGTACCTGGTGGTCGGTCGTGACCCGCGCGACGTTGCGGTGTCGCTGCACCACCAGGCCGCCAACCTCGACCGGGCCGCGATCCGCCGGCTGACCGGCGCCCCGGAGCCAGCAGGTCCGGCACCCGAGCCACTGGACGAGCGGTCCAGCCTGCTGCGCTGGATGAACGCCGACGACCCGCCGGCCGAGGACCTGTGCACGCTGCGCGGGTGGGCCTGGCAGCAGCAGGTCGCCTGGGCACGGCGAGACGACCCGTCCGTCGTGTTCGTGCACTTCGCCGACCTCGAGCGTGATCTGGAGGGCGAGATGCGGCGCCTAGCCGACCGGTTGGGGATCGAGGTGCCAGGTGCGTCGTGGTCGGAGCTGGTCGAGGCGGCCACGTTCGACCGGATGCGTGATCGCGCTGATGAGCTGGTGCCCGACGAACGGCAGGGCCTGATCACGGACAACCGCCGGTTCTTCCGCAGCGGTACGTCCGGCGGGTGGCGCTCGTGGCTCACCCCGGAGGACGCCAGTGCGTACGAGGCGCGAGTCGCAGCCTTGATGGCGCCGGACCTGGCTGCGTGGGTGCACCACGGGGCGGCCGCGAACCGTCCCGTCGTCCGAAAGCGTGTCTGCCATGCGTTCACAGTCCTGAGAGGCTGCATCCCTCGAGTGATCAGGCGCGGCTCCTCCGCGCTGGTGTCGGGTGCACGTCACAGCTAACGGAAACCCGGGCCGACCACTGGCCCCGCGACGGCTTCGCCCGGCCGTCTCCCGTTGACGCCGTCTGGTCTCTCAGGAGAACTCGTCCATGCTCACCATGCTGTTGCGCGGGCCACGCAGGTCTGCCGATCCGACTCGTACGTACTACTGCCTGCAGGGGAGCTGGTCGCTGTTCCACTCCCTCGCCTTTGCCCTGACCCTGCTCTACCAGGTGCAGGTTGTGGGCCTGACACCGTTGCAGCTCGTCCTCGTCGGCACCCTCCTGGAGGTCACCTGCTTCCTCGGTGAGATCCCCACCGGCATCGTGGCGGACCTGTACTCACGCCGGCTCTCCGTCTTGATCGGCCTCGTACTGATCGGAACCGGGATCGTGCTGCAGGGAGCCCTGCCGGTCTTCTGGGCGGTCCTCCTCGCCCAGATCGTCTGGGGCATCGGGTACACCTTCACCTCCGGCGCCACCGAAGCCTGGATCACCGACGAGATCGGTGAGGGCAACGTTCAGCCCGTCTTCACCCGTGCGGAACAGCTGGGCCTCGCCATGACCTTCACCGGCACCATCGCCGCCGGAGGAGTCGGAATCGTCGACCTACGGCTGCCGATCGTCCTTGCCGGGATCGGCTACGTGGTCCTTGCCGGCGTTCTGGTCCTCGTCATGCCCGAGGGCAACTTTCATCGCACCCCTCGCGACGAGTGGGAGACCTTCGCGCACATGCGGCGGTCCTTCACCGACGGCCTTGCCCAGGTGCACCGCCGCCCCGTGGTGCGCTCCTTCTTCCTGATCAGCTTGCTCGTCGGGTTGTCCAGTGAGGTGTTCGACCGGCTCTGGGCGGCCCGCCTCATCGAGGAGTTCACGTTCCCCTCCGTGTTCGGAACCGACAGCTCCGCCGTCTGGTTCGCTCTCATCGTCCTGATCGGCACACTGGTCTCGCTGCTCGTCAGCCTCGTCGTCAACCGGGTCGGGACGAAGACGGTCAACGACCTGCATCCCAACGCCCTGCTCGCTGTGCTCGTGCTGATCCAGGTGGCCGGCGTGCTCGGCCTGGCGCTGCTCGGCAACCTCTGGCTCGCACTCGCAGCCATCTGGGTCCGCGACGCCGCCCGGGTGGTGGCGTACCCGATCCAGGCCGCGTGGCTCAATCGCAACGTCGACTCCCGATCCCGAGCGACCGTCCTGTCGATGAACAGCCAGACCGATGCCCTGGGCCAGGTGGTCGGAGGGCCACCGCTCGGAGCCCTGGCGACCCGCACCTCGATCCCCGTCGCGCTGATCGTGTCCGCAGGCATCCTGGCGCCTGCTGCCGCGATCTACGCACGGCTGCGACCCCCCAGCCCGACCCGTGACCCGTCGGCTGACAACTGACGTCCTGCCGGTCGGTCACACAAGCACCTCGACCGCACATCCGATGCCGGCCGCCCTGGCAAGTCGGCGATCAGCCGTCACCAGGGGGAGGTCCAGCGCTTCGGCGAGCGCGACGTACGAGGCGTCGTAGACAGTCAGGTTGTCGCGCAGCTCCCAAGAGCGGGCAAGCAGGTGGCGGTGCGGTACGCGTCGCATCGGCAACTCGATGAGGTCACTCAGTGCCTGCGCTGCACGCCGGTCATTCAGCAGTCCTGACGCCGATTGACGCCTCAGCGCCGAAGCCACCTCGAGGTCGATCAGCTCCGGGGCGCTCAGTGACTCGCCTCGCAGTCGCGCGCGGAACCGGTCACCATCCACGTCGTCGTCACCCAGCGCTGTGGCCAGGACGCTGGCGTCGACGACGATCATCGACCGTCGCGTTCGCGCCGTATCGTGCGAACGGCGTCTCCTGCCCGCAGCCGACCACCCGCGCGACCACCCGCGCGGTCCAGCACCTCGTCCAGCGTGGGCGTTCGGGCCTGCTCACTCACCTGAGTCAGAAGGTACTCCTGCAACGACTGACCAGCGGCGGCAGCGCGCCGTCGCAGGACCGCATGCACGTCCTCCGGAACATCCTTGATCTGCACGCTCGGCATGGCGCCATTCTGGCGCCACTGGCGCCAGGACGCAAGGTTCCGGAGGTCGCCTGTGGAAGCACTCCCGCGGGAGCGTATCCACAGGCCGTATCCACAGGCCTGCTCGACGAGGGCGACTGCCCCGCCTCACCGCAGAGACCGATGAGTTCCGGTGCCTGATCAGGTCTGCACTGGGTATCCGGCACAACAGTCCCAGCTAGCGAAAGGGAAGCGTGCATGTCAAGCACACGGAAGCTCGTCGTGACCAGAACATCACAGTCGACGGCCGACGTCGACAACTCCGACGTCGAGGAGACGTTGCGCAAGCAGATGGAGTCGGAGGGGGCATTGCTGCTCGGACGTTCGACGTTCGAGGAGTTCCGCGGGTACTGGCCTGCCCAGATCGACGACACGACGGGCATCACCGCGCACCTCAACCAGGTGTCCAAGTACATCGTGTCCAGCACGATGCAGGATCCGGAGTGGGAGAACACCACGGTGCTGCGGGGTCCGCTGGTCGACGAGATCGGGTCGCTGAAGGACCAGCCGGGTGGCGAGATCGGTGTCACCGGCAGCATCACGCTCGTGCACGCCCTGATCGCTGCTGGGCTCGTCGAGGAGTACCGGCTGTTCGTGTACCCGGTGGTGCTCGGGCGCGGTCGGCGCCTGTTGGAGGACGCGACCGCCGTGCCCAAGCTCGCCCTTGTCGAGGCCGAGCCGTTCCGCTCCGGCGTCGTACTCCTGACGTGTCGGACGGCCTGACGATCGCCCGTGGTTCTCGCCGAGATCCGAGTTGCGAGTCAGTCCGGGGCCCGCGCACGACCATCAGGTCGGATCTCGGCGCGGGGGTCGCAGGCCGAGCGACCTCAGTCCGGGCTGTTGACCATGTGCAGAGCAGCGCGCTCGACGTACGCCCAGAACTGGGCCTCGTGCTCGGGAGCCAGCTCTGCCTCGTCGAGGGCGACCCGGAAGTGGTGCAGCCAGCGCTCGCGCGCGAGGTGCGTCACGGCGAAGGGGCCGTGCCGCATGCGCAGCCGCGGGTGACCGCGCTCCTCGGAGTACGTCGTGGGACCGCCCCAGTACTGCTCGAGGAACATGCGGAATCGGCGCTCGGCCGGCTCGAGGTCCTCGTCGGGGTAGATCGCGAGCAGCACGTCGTCTGTGGCGACGCCCTCGTAGAAGCGGCGCACGATGAAGGCGATCGTCTCGTGACCGCCGATGACGTCGTAGAAGGTCTGCTCGACGGAGGCTTTGGGCTGCTCGGACACGTCCCCATCATCCCTGCCAGCGCAAGGGCTCGAGGCCTCGGGTCGGTACGCCGGTGGCGGCGTCCCCGAACCGTGCTGCCCGTCGTGCAGGACGGTGACACCTCCCGCAGCTCACACGCGGAGGTCGGCCTCGGGATCCGTGGCCAGCGCCTCGGCCGCATTCGCGATGTTTCGCTGCATGCTGCCGAACACGATGCCGTGGAACGGCCACACCGCCCACCAGTAGGCATGGCCCAGCAAACCGCGGGGGTGGAACAGTGCGCGCTGACGGAAGGTGGTCGTGCCGCCCTCGTCGGACCCGACCTCCAGCTCGAGCCAGGCGAGGCCCGGCAGCCGCATCTCGGCCCGCAATCGCAGGAACCGCCCGTCCTCCGCGGCTTCTACCCGCCACCAGTCCAGGACGTCGCCCACGACCAGGTCGCGCGGGTTGCGACGCCCGCGGCGCAGTCCTGGACCGCCGCTGAGCCGATCGAGCCAGCCGCGGATGCGCCAGGCGAGGGGGAAGGAGTACCAGCCGTTCTCGCCCCCGATCTCCTCGATGATGCGCCACAGGGCATGCGGGGAGGCGTCGACCTCGCGCTCTCGCTCGTCCAGGTAGACGTCGCCACCGGCCCAGTCCGGGTCGCTGGGCATCGGCTCGCTCGGCGCGCCCGCCGTGGAGGCCGACGACCAGCGCGTGGGCACCTGCAGGTTCTGGACCTTGCTGAGCGCGAGCCGGACCGCGTCGGTGAAGCCGAGCAGCCCCTCGGCCGGGTCCGGCAGGTGCTGCTTGATGTCGTCCTCCTCGCACACCACCTTGTGCTTGAGGGACTCCACCAGCGGCCTGGCCAGCGCGCCCGGCACGGGCGTGATGAGCCCGACCCAGTGGCTGGACAGCGTGGGGCTCAGCACCGGGACGGGGATGATCCGACGCCTGGGCAGGCCGCTGATGGTGGCGTACTGCTGCATCATGTCGCGGTAGGTGAGGGTGTCGGGGCCGCCGATGTCGAAGGACCGGTTCACCTCCGGTGCCAGCGCGGCGCAGCCGACGAGGTAGCCGAGCACGTCGCGCACGGCGATCGGCTGAATCAGGTTGTCGACCCACCGTGGTGTCACCATGACGGGTAGCCGCTCGGTCAGGTAGCGCAGCATCTCAAAGGACGCCGATCCGGAGCCGATCACCATGGCCGCACGCAGGTACGCCGCCGGCACATCCGAGTCGACGAACAGCCGGCCCACGGCGTGCCGGGACCCCAGGTGCGGGGACAGCGACTCGTCCGCTGGGGTCAGGCCACCGAGGTAGACGACGCGGGAGACCCCGGCGTCCTCGCAGGCACAGACAAAGGTGGTCGCCATGTCGAGCTCGGTCCGGGCGAAGTCGTCGCCGGTGGCGATCGAGTGCAGCAGGTAGTACGCAACGTCGACCCCCTCGAGTGCCGCACGCACGGATGGTGCATTGGTCGCATCGGCCTTGGCGACCTCGACGTCACCGGACCAGGCCTGGGCCTCGATCCGCAGCGGGTCGCGCACCATGACGCGTACATCGTGCCCGGCCCGGATCAGCTCGGGGACCAGGCGACCGCCGAGGTAGCCGGTGGCACCGGTCACCAGGGCCTTCAGGGTCGTGGGCATGGGTTCAGTCTGGGTCAGGAGGAGGTGCCGCGCACGTCGCTGCTGTTGCTCCCAGTCGACGAGTCGGGCGCATCCGTGCCCGGTGGGTCGCGGTGCCAGACGACCCGCTGGGGAAGTGGGATCTCGATCCCGAGCACGTCGAAGCGTTCCTTGATCCGCTCGCGCATCTCCCGTGCGATGGTCCACTGCTCCAGCGGCGCGGTCTTCAGCACCACGCGCATGACCACGCCGTCGGGATCCAGACGCTCCACCCCCCACACCTCCGGCTCCTCGATCACGTCGTTGCGGAAGTCTGGGTCCTCCCACACGTCGTGCGCGATGTCGCGGAGCACGGTGCGGACCTGGTCGAGGTCGGCGGTGTAGGCGACCGGGATGTCCAGCACGGTACGAGCCCAGTTCTGGCTCATGTTGCCCACCCGCAGCACCTCCCCGTTGCGGACGTACCAGACGGTGCCGTTGACGTCCCGCAGCCGGGTCACCCGCAGCCCGACCGCCTCCACGGTGCCGCTGGCCTCGCCGAGGTCGATGGAGTCACCGACGCCGTACTGGTCCTCCAGGATCATGAAGATGCCGAGCAGGAAGTCCTTGACCAGGCTCTGCGCCCCGAACCCGAGAGCCACCCCGATGATGCCGGCCGAGGCGATCAGTGGGGCGATGTCGTACCCCAGCTGGGAGATCACCATGAAGCCGACGATCGTGGCGATCATGATCGTCACGATGCTCTTGAGCAGCGAGCTCATCGCCCCGGCGCGTTGCTCTCGACGGGCCGTGGCTATCGCGCTGGCCTCGGGCTCCTTGCTCGCCTTGTTGCGTGACAGCACGCCCGGCACCGAGCCCTCGGCGGCCTGCACCGTGATCCGGTCGATCGCCCGGAATGCGGCCCACCGCAACGCCCAGCCCAGGATCAGCAGCCCCAGGATCGTGATCGGGCGCACGACGAAGTAGTCTGCCCAGTTCTCGGCGAACCGGCTCTGCCGGAGCTCGTCCAGCAGCCCGGTCGGGACGCTCAGAATCTGCTGCGAGGTCATGTGCTCACTCAACCGCATCCGTGGTGAGCGCGGTCGCCCAGGCGCTGAACGCCAGCGTGTCGGCCGAGCTCCCGGCGGCGCGCGACACCGAGCGGGCGCCGTGACCGACGTGGCGCTCGAGGCGCATCAGCACCGGCCGCACAGCCGGGTCCGCCGACGTCGCATGCTGGAGGGCGGCAGCCATCTTGCGGGCGTGCAACGGGTCCACCCGGCTGTCCGCATCGAACACGGTGAACAGCACGGCCGGGTACGCGGTGCCGGGACGAACCAGGTGGTAGGGCGAGTACGTCAGCAGCCAGCGCAGCGGCACGGGGTCGGCGGCACTGCCGAACTCCTCGCTCCACAACCGGCCCAGTCCGTGCAGCTCATAGCGCACCATGTCCAGCAGCGGCGCCGAGCAGACCACCGCGACGTACAGGTCGGGTCGCTGGGTCAGTGCGGCGCCGACCAGCAGGCCACCGTTGGAGCCGCCGTGGATTGCGAGCATGTCCGGTCGGGTCACGCCGTCGTCGACCAACCGCTCGGCGGCGGCGTGCAGGTCGTCGAACACCCGCTGCTTGTGCTGGAGCATTCCGGCCCGGTGCCATGCCTCGCCCTCCTCGCCGCCGCCACGCAGGTTGGCCATCGCGTAGGCGCCGCCCGCCTCCACCCAGGCGAGGGTGCCAGCCGAGTACGACGGGCGCATCGAGATCCCGAAGCCGCCGTACCCGTAAAGGATCGTGGGACGTGGGCCGGCGGGCGCGTCGGCATGCTGCAGCACGAACATCCGGACCTGCTGGCCGTCGTACGAGTCGTAGCTGACCTGCTCGACCCGTACCCGGGACGTGTCGGGCACCGTGCCCGGCGGTGTGGCGTGCACCCGTGTCGTGCCGGTGTCACCGTCCAGCTGCAGCACCCGCGGTGGCGTGACGTGGTCGGTCCAGCTGAACCATGCCTGTGAGCCGCCCTCGGGACGGGCGACCAGGACACCGACGGTGCCAAGACCGGGTAGGTCGATGGCGCCGAGCCGCGCGCCGGTCACGGGGTCGTGCAGGCTGAGCTCGCTCACCGCGTGACGGGTCCACGAGCACAGCAGCTGCGGGCCGTCGGCCAGCTCGAGCACCGCGACGGCCTCGAGCACCGCCTCGTCGTCCGGGGCGATGACCTCACGCCACGCCGCAGGGTCAGGGTCTTGTGGGTCGCCGACCAGCAGCCGCCCGCGGGGCGCCTCGTGATCGGTGTGCACGTAGAGCACCCCGTCGTGGCCGACCCACAGGTCGGTGCGCGCGTCCAGACCGGTGACGACCGGACGCAGGTCGGGTGCACTGGGGTCGCCGGCGTCCAGATCGGCGAGCCACACGTCGTTGCGTGGTGCGGTGCCGCGGCTCGCGCTGACCACCAGCCAGCGGCCGTCCAGGCTCACGCGCACGCCGAAGAAGCTCGTCTTGGCCAGGTCGGCGCCGAACACCACGGTGTCGTTCACTGGGTCGTCGCCCAGGCGGTGCCACCACACCCGCCGGTGGTACTGCACCTCGTCCGCCGGCAGATCGACGGCGGGCAGCTGCCGGCTGACGTAGAAGCCGCTGGAGTCCGGCAGCCAGGCGACGGGGGAGTAGCGGCAGCGGTCGATCGGCCCGTCGACCTGTTCGCCGGAGGTCGCGTCGATCACGTACAGCACGGACTCCTCGGTGCCCGAGCACGAGATCTGGTACGCGACGTACCGGCCGTCCTTGCTGGGCTGCCAGGTGTCCAGCGTGGTGAGGCCGTCCGGGTCGAGCTGCATCGGGTCGACCAGCACGCGTTCGGTGCCGTCAGGGTCGACGGTGACCAGCACGGCGTGGTCCTGGTCGGGCATCCGCCGGGAGAAGAAGAAGCGCTCCGCACGCCAGACCGGCGCTCCGACGTGCCCGGTGCGCAGCAGCTCGGCGACCCGCTCGGCGAAGTGCTCGCGCAGCGGCCACGACGACCGGTGCCGCTCGAACAGCTCGTCCTGCGCCTTCGACCAGGTGGTCGTGGCTTCGCTCTCGGGGTCCTCCAGCCAGCGGTACGGGTCGGCAATGTGCTCGCCATGCAGCTGGTCGACCACGTCGTCGCGCCGGGCGTACGGGTAGGGGTGCCGGTTCACCCGGCGAGGCTAGAGCACGCACAGCTGGGCGGGTGACGTACCCAAGCTGTGCCACCGCGCGGCCGGACATGCCGTCGGGGCCGGATTGGCGGGATTTCGACCACGCCGGCGCGCTCAGGTGGTCCGAATCCTGCCATTTCGCGCTGACATGTCGTCCAAGCGTCGCTGGGCCTCCTCGTGGCTCAGGTCGGCAATGGCCTGGTTGACGATCCACTGGTGACCGAACGGGTCGGTGAATCTTCCCTGGCGGTAGCCGTACGGCATGTCGTTGATCTCGAACAGGGCGGTGGCGCCGGCGGAGCGCAGCGCCTCGCCTGCGGCGTCGGCGTCGGGGACGTCGAGCGTCAGTACGACGGAGGTGCCCCCGAGGGTCAGTGGGGACCGATCGACGTGGTCCTCGTCCTTGAGGGCGACAAGTGCGTCGCCGACGCGAATGTCTGCGTGCACGACTGCGCCGTCGGGCGCGGTGTAACGGGTGACCTTCACAGCGCCCAGGGCGCGCACGTAGAAGTCGATCGCGGCGTCGGACTCGCGCACCACCAGGAGGGGAATCACTGTCACGGACATGGCCCCATCCTGCCGTCTTTCGACTGCCAGCCGATTGGAGAAATCGCTCATGCGGGTGGATCGACGTGGTTGCTCCAGGCGCTGTGCCGGGGTCGGTAGGCGGACGGTGTCATGCCGGTGAGGTCGGCGAAGTCGTGGACGAGGTGCGACTGGTCGTACCAGCCGTGGGTCGCGGCGAGGCCGGACCAGTCATGGCTGTCGCCGTGGACGAGCGATCCCAGCAGGCGCTGGAGCCGGGCGACTCGTGCATACTGCTTCGGCGCCAGACCGACGGCACCGCGGAAGCGTCGGTGCAGCGAGCCGGTCGTGGTGCCGAGCATGTCCGCGACGTCGGCGACCCTGCGACCGGAGGCCAGGGCGCGAGCGGCCGGGCCGACGTACGGCTGCAGCGGTAGCGCGTCCCGGGTGGCGTCCAGCAGGAAGGTTTCCAGGGTCTCGAGTGGGTCGGGTGCCCTGAGCAGTCGGTCGCGCAGGTCAGCAGCCCTCGGCCACACCGCACCGAGGTCGACCACGGGTGCGTCGAGGGTGGGGTCGCCGACGAACGCCGCAGCCCCACCCGGTCGGAAGCTGACGCCGAGGACGGCGCGCTGCTCGGCGACGTCGATGTCCATGGCCCGGGGTAGAGCGGCCGCGAATCCGGCCCCCGCCGCACTGTGGCGCCCCTGCTCGTCGAACCAGCTGAGCTGGTCATCGGCGAGGTTGACCAGCAGCTGCACGGTTCCGGTCGGCAGCCGTCGCTCCCGTCGCTCGGGTGCCATGTCATCGCAGGCGTACCAGATCCGCTCGATATACGGCGCGAGTGCCCGGTGCGGTGTGCGGGATGCCAGCCTCATCGCTCAACCCACCACAGCCCGGCGCAACGGGGGCAGCGCTGCCTCGACCTGGGCGGCGAGCGACAGCAGCAGGTGGTCCTCGCCCGGGCGCCCGGCCAGCATGGTGCCGATCGGGAGTCCTTCGTCGGACCAACCGGTCGGCATGGAGACCGCTGGCATGCCGGTGACGTTCCAGGCAGCAGTGAACGGGGTGAAGCGCTTCTGTGCCTCGAAGTCGGCCGCCGGGTCCTCGTCGTTGCGCAGAGCGCCGACCATCGCCGGGAGCTGCCCGAGAGTCGGGGTCAGCACCGCGTCGTACGGGTGCATGGTGGCGAGTGCAGCAGCGGCTGCCTGCCGCATGCCGACGAGGGCGGCCTGGAACTGCGCGGCCGAGGTGCCCGCGCCGCGTTCCCGCAACCAGCGGGTGAGGGGGCGCAGCAGGTGCTCCGCCTCGGCGGGCACCGGGATCCCGGTGGTGCCGACCGCCCACACGACCTCGAAGTCCGGGACCGCGTCGCGCAGCGGTGGCGGCTCGATCTCGATGACCTCGTGACCGAGGTCCGCCAGCAGAAGCCGGGCCTCCTCGTACGCGCCGCGTACCTGCGGGTCGAGCTCGCGGTCACTGATCAGCGGCTCGCTGAAGCACGCGACACGCAGAAGTCCCGGCGTACGGTCGCACCAGCCGAGGTAGGTCTCGCCTTCGGGCAGCGGAGGTGCCCAGGTGGGGTCACCGGGATGGTGACCGGACATGACGTCGAGCAGGGCGGCGGCGTCGCGGACCGTCGTCGCGAGCGAGCCGTGGGTCGAGAGCCCGCTGATGTCACCATGCACGGGGGAGGCGCTGATCCGGCCCCGTGTCGGTTTGAACCCCACCAGCCCGCAGACGCTTGCCGGGATACGGATGGAGCCGCCACCGTCGGACCCGTGCGCCACCGGCACGAGGCCGGCCGCCACAGCCGCGGCCGCGCCGCCGGAGGAACCGCCGGCCGATCGGGTCAGATCGTGTGGTGTGCGCGCCGGTGGGGCCACGTCGGGCTCGGTGTAGCAGGGTGAGCCGAATTCTGGCGTGTTCGTCTTGCCGAGACTGATCAGGCCGGCTGCCTCGATCCGCACGCCCACCTCGTCGCTGACCGTCGGCACGTGCTCGCGCATGGCCGCGGAGCCGAACATGGTGCG
The DNA here is from genome assembly GCA_013696745.1 of Nocardioidaceae bacterium. Classification (GTDB taxonomy): domain Bacteria; phylum Actinomycetota; class Actinomycetes; order Propionibacteriales; family Nocardioidaceae; genus JACCXZ01. The sequence goes on from JACCXZ010000075.1 coordinate 19,480, forward strand.
TACCCCTGCCGTCATCGTGAGGTCCTTGATCGCGGTCGGCACGCCGTACAGCGCGGGCAGCCGGGCACCGTCGCCGTCCCTGAAGCGCTGGGTGGCAGCACCGGCTCGTGCCCGCGCCCGGTCAGCGGTCACGGTGACGAAGGCACCGACCGTGTCGGCGTGGGTCCGGATCCGGGCCAGCAGGTGGTCCACGACGTCGCTGGGAGTCGTTTCGCCGGAGCGGTAGGCCGCGGCAAGGTCCAGGGCGCTGCGCAGGCACACATCGTCGGGGGCAGTCATGCAGCGAAGACTAGAGCGGTGCCCGTGCTGCGGACCCGCCAGATATCGCTACCGTAGCCCCATGGCATGGTCTCCCCGCATCGCCGCTCGGCTCTGCGCCCTGGTCGCCCTCCCGGTCCTCGTGGCGCTGGCCGCCTCCCCCGCGTCGGCCACCCCTGCCAGCTGGCCCGAGCCCGAGCCGATGTCCACGCTGTACGCCATCGCGATCTTCGTCGGCATACCTGCCGCACTGACCGCCGTCATCGCCCTGCTCACAGCGGCTCCCACGCTGGCCAAGGGTCCGCGTTACCGGCCCGACCTGCCTTGGTACGCCGAGCCGGAGCACTTCGGTACGCTGCCGGCCCCGAGGACGTCAGAGGCGACGGCTCTGGAAGCCGGCCCCAGCTCGGCGATCGACACCCGGGGAGGTGGCGCACGTGGCCGCTGGTGAGGCTTTCACCGTCGACCAGCGACGGGGCATCGAGCGTGCCATCCAGTACGCCGAGGCCGGGAGCGGCTTGGTTTTCTCGGTGTACGTCGGCCCCGCCGAGGGGGACTCGTGGGCGTACGCGCACCAGCTCCTGCAGCAGCTGCCGGACCCGGCCCGCAGCGTCGTCGTGCTGGTGGACCCGGCTAAGCGCGTGCTCGAGGTCGTCACCGGCTCGATCGCGCAGCGCACGCTGACCGACACCGAGTGCGCGTTTGCCGTGCTGTCGATGCAGTCATCCTTCAGCGCAGGTGACCTGTCCGGTGGGATCGTCGCCGGCCTCCAACAGCTCGGCGACCATGCCCGTACCCCCACCTCGCTGCACACCAGCTGACCCAGCGGGGGCGGACGTCACGAGTCAGTGGGCGTCGAAGGCTTGTGCAGCCAGGGCGCGAGTGATGTCGGCCCGGCCCTCGTCCACGAGCCGGCGGGCCGCAGGGTTCGCCGACGTGGTCTGCAGCCACGCCTCGACCTTGTCGAGCACGTCCTGGCGAGGCAGCGCCCGCGGGAACAGGAACGTCAGGAACGTGGTCGCCCGTTGCACCCCCTTGTCCTCCCAGACGGCCGCAGCCACGTCGAGGTAGCGGTCCACGTACGGCAGCAGCAGATCGTCCTGGCCGATCGCCTGGAATGCCGCAGAAATGCTGCGCTGCGTCTCGTTCGGCACGTCGTCACGCAGCACCGCGTCCTGCCACGCCTGCTCCTTGGCGGCGGCGTCGGGACGGATGGCCCGCGCTGCGGCGGCGTTCTCCTGCCCGGAGATGGTGGCGTCGCGGCCGAGCTCGGCGCCGATCTCGGCCTCGCCGATCCGGGCACCGCGGGCCAGGGTTGTCACCAGGCTCCACCGCAGGTCCGCGTCGACCTCGAGACCGTGCAGCGGCGACGTACCGTCGAGCAGCCCGGCGATCAGGTCGTACGACTGCTCGCTGCGCGCCGAGGCGGCGTACGCCCGCACGAGCGCCAACTGGTGGTCGCTCCCGGACTTCGCGGTCAGCACCAGGGAGCGCAGCCCCTGCTCCCAGCGCTGCGCGAGGGACTCGCGGTGCTCCGGCGCGGCGTACAGGTTCACCGCCGTCTGCGCTTGACGCAGCAGGCCGGCGACCGCGGTCAGGTCGGTCTCGGTGGCCACGCCGGTCAGCACCAGCGAGACGAAGTCGGTGGCCCGTAGCTGGGCGTCGCGGGTCATGTCCCACGCAGCGCCCCAGCACAGCGCCCGCGCCAGCGAGTCGTCGATCAGGTGGATCGACTGGGTCAGTGTCGCGAGCGAGCGCTCGTCGAGCCGGATCTTGGCGTAGGTCAGATCCGCGTCGTTGAGCAGCACCAGGTCGGGCTGGGCTTGCCCGACGAGCTCGGTCACCTCGGTCTCGGCACCCACCACGTCGGTCTCGACCCGCGTGCGTCGCACCAGGCGGTTTCCGTTTCGGTCGTACAGGCCGATCGCGATGCGATGCCGTCGCAATGTCGGGAAGTCCGGCTGTGCGCTCTGCTCGACGGTGAACGACGTGAATGCGCCGTCGGTGTCGATTTCGATGC
>JACCXZ010000093.1 GCA_013696745.1 Nocardioidaceae bacterium
GGGGGGCGGTTGCGGCAAGGAAGGCGTCCATGACGACGGCAGCCTTGGTCGGTCACCACCGGTAGATCGTTGCCTTGCCCACCCCGGCACGGGCGGCGATGGCCTCCACGCTCATCTCCCGGAAGCCGACCTGCTCGAGAAGCTCCCGAGCGGCTTCGAGAATGGCTGCGGTGGCTCGCTCACTACGTGGACGACCCCGCGGGCGTCCGTCCGGCTTGCCCCTCGCGGTTGGCTTCCCCGTGCCTACGCCTGGGAGCACCTCAGCAGCTCAACGCAGTTCGCGCGCGAGGACGCAGCATCTCCGTAACACCTGATTATGGCAGCAGGTCTTGGTCAAGCAGGGTCAAGCAGGTCGCCAGCGGACCAGGATGAGGCATGGACACGGACATGACCCACCCCGATCCGAAGCCCGGCAGTGAGACAGCGCAGGTGGCGCAGGGGTTCCTGAGCGAGCTCGAGGCGATGAACATCGACGCCGCCCTGGCCGCCTTCGCAGGCACCGGTGACGCCCTACGTCGCCAGTACGGCGGCCTGCCCGAGGCGTACGCCAGCATGCGCTTCGACGTCTCCGCCGTTGTTCCGCGAGTTCTTCAACCCGCTCGTCCTGCAGGCCGCGTTCGGCGGTGACAAGCTCGCCGACACCTTCACCCTGCCCGACTCCTGACCCGCGGCTCACCGCCGGCCGTCAGTACCCGTGCTTGCGCGACATCACCTCCGCGATCCGGGCCTCGTCGAACTCCGCCGACAGCCAGTCGAACAAGCCACGCAGCTGCTGCGGATCACCGACGTAGTTGTTGAAGTGGATGTGAAAGAAGTCCGACCCCAGCCGCTCAGCCAGGGCGAGCATCTCCCCTTCGGCCTTGGCTATCGCCGGCAGCGCGTCCGGACGCTTCGCCCACCACTTGCTGCGAGCCACCTCCTCGTGCTCGCGGGTGTTCACGATGAACCGCGCACCGGGGAACACGTCGCGCAGGAACGACACGTAGTCGCCGAGGTCGCCCTGCCGCCACCGGATCTCCTTGAAGCCGACGACGCGCGAGTCCGGCTCCGGGCGGATCAGCGTCGTCAGGATCAGACGCCGGATCTCCTGGTACGCCGTCGCGTCCGAGTAGCCGCCGATGCCGTACCACGCGCTGGTCGGCTCGGTGCCGGGGCCCTGCTCCTTGCGCGAGACCGCTACGCGCGTGTGGAACCGGTAGAGATGGAAGACAGCACCGCCGTTCTCGCCCCGGATCAGGTAGCCCGGGATCGACGACAGCAGGCCCTGCAGCAGGGTGGAGCCCGAGCGCCCGTACGTCACGATGAACAGGTAGTCCAGCGGCGAACCCTCCTCCAGGACCTGAGGCGTACGGTCGCGGCGCACGCCGAGCCTGCCGGCGGCTCGCGCCACGAGCTTCCGGCTTCGCCTCCGAACTGCTGTCACGGTGTGAACCTCCGAGGTCAGTGCACCAGGGCCAGTGCGAGTCCGGGGCCCGGGTGCCAGCTGGCGTGCACGGGCGGCTCGACCAGTGTGAACGCGTCCGGTTGGCGTCCGGTGAACGGTCCGCTGACGACGATGCCGGCGATGTCTACCACGACCTCCGTCCTGAGCACGCGGGTGCCCCACGCCGACACGTCGACCCGAGCCGTGAACCCTGCCGGTGTCGGGGCTCCGTTCGGCCGGGGCGGCCGATGCTTCTCGAGCGCCGGCGCCGGCTCTGCAGCCACGTCGTGCTCGCTCCCGGCGGTCGGGTCGACCAGTCGTACGGCCACCGTGGGCTCGACACCGCGGTCAGGCAGGCCGATCACCTGCGCGACGCCCCGGATGATCACCTGCGAGCCGTCCACGGTGACCGACACCAGCCGGGCACGCAGGTTGCGATCCGTCGGGGAGAGCTTTACGAGGTCGGCAGGGATGCCGTCCACGACATCGTCGACGACGAGCACGTCGCGGTCATCGATGCGCTGCAGCAAGGAGGGCGTCGCCGGGTCGCCGAAGCGCGCGAGCACACGTTCCACGTCAGCACGCCGGCCACGTGCGGTGAGCCAGCACAGCACCCGCAGGCGGGTCTCGACGGCAGCGAAGTCGTCGGCGTCGACTCGTGCGAGCAGGCCGGCGACCCCGTGGTGCAGGGCGTGCCAGTAGGCCTCGGACCCGGAGGGGACCTCGTGGAGGTACGGCCGCAGGTCGTTGAACATTGTGCGGTGCCACAGCCGCCGTACCTCCGGTGACGCCCGCGCGTCGACGACCTCGCACACCGCCTGCTTGATCGCCACGGCGTCGGTGACGTTCGCGACCTCGTGCTTGCGCTGGGTGATCGACCGGCTGTCGTCGTCGCGGGTACGCCAGCGGTACACCACGTCCGGCAGCACGTCGAACGCGTGGGCGCTCAGCAGGGCGGTCGTCATCGGGACGTGATCCTCGTAGGACCCCTTTGGAAACGCGAGCGGCACGGCGTCCCAGAACGACCGCCGGAACATCTTGTTCCACGCGAAGATGTCCGGCAGCATCTCGGGCGCGTCGTCGATGCGGACACCGATCCGCCGGGTCCGGTGCAGCGGTACCAGCCAGCCGGGCAGGCGGTACGCACCGTCGATCTGCTTGGTCATCGCACCGACGACGAAGTCCGAAACCGAGCCCACCAGCGTGTCGACCATCACCGCGTACGAGTCGGGCGGCAGCGTGTCGTCGGAGTCCAGGAACGCCAGGAACTCACCATGGGAGTGGCGGACCCCCGCGTTGCGTGCGGCACCCAGGCCGGCGTTGGCCTGCCTGACGACCCGCACCCGCTGGTCACGCTCGGCGTACTCGGCCACGATGTCGGCGCTGCCGTCGGTCGACCCGTCGTCGACGACGACGATCTCGAGGTCGGTGTACGTCTGGGCGAGCACACTGTCCAGGCACTCGGCGACGTAGCGCTCCACCTGGTAGACGGGGATGATCACGCTCACCAGGGGTCCGGACGGCACGTGGTCACAGTAACGATGGCTACGCCATGGGGAGTCCGCAGCGCAGCCACCCAGTCGGCTTGCGGCCCGTCGCCACGTTACCCCGGCCGCGGACTACCTCGCAGCACCGGCACCGCCGAGCTGGGCGATCAGGTGTGTTCTCGGACGAAGTCTCTGAACCCGGGCGTCGTGAATTGCAGTTGGCCGTGTTCGACGGGCTCGATGAGACCTTTGTCGATGAGCGACGCGCGGGCACCGCTGAGCCCGCGTGTCGGTCGGCCGAGGGATTCGGCGATCACCGCGCGCTCGACCACGTCGGTGCCAGCAGCGGCCATCGCCGCCAGGAAGCGACGCTCTGCAGCGGTTGTTTTCGACCAGCGGCCGCGGAACATGGGTTGAAGGCGCACGACCGCTCGCTCGGCGCCGGCCCGGACGTGCTCGAGCGTGAACTGGCCCGGACCACTCGGTGAGGCGGCCGTCCAAGTTTCGTGGCCGAGAACCTGGACCATGAAGGGATAGCCGGCCGCGATCTCGACTGCATGGTTGAGCGCCTCCGTCTGCCAGCTCACCGAAGCAGGCTCACAGGGCTGGGTGAAGGCTTCTCGGGTCGCCTGTGGGGTGAGCCGCTGGAGCTGCTCGAAGTGGAATCTCTCGGCGAACGTTGCCGCGTCCATCAGCCGATCAGGCAGCGACGGAAGCCCCGCGCCGAACAGCGCGAGTGGGGTCGAGTCAGCCTCGCTCTGTAGGTGTTGCGCGGCGTAGGCCCAGGTTCTGAGGTCGCCCATCGAGCCGGCTTGGAGCTCGTCGACCACCACCATCAGGCCCGGTCGGCTCTCCTCGCGAACGAATCGGGCCGTTGCCGCCAACAACTGCTCCAGGCCAGTCGCCGATCCGGACTGGCCAGCGCCTTCCCGGGGCCGCAGCTCCGCTCCCACCTTGACACCCGGTACGCCGACCTCGACCGACACCCGGTCGATGCTGTCGCGCCAACGACCGGCTCGCTCCCCCTCGTCGAGGCCGGCCGCTGCGACGCCATCGGAGACGGCCTGCACGATCGCGGCCGGCAACGACTCGTCGTCACGCGCACTCACCCACGCGGTCACAAACCCGACTCCGTTCGCCTCTCGCTGCGCCGCCCGCAGCAGAGAGGTCTTGCCGATGCCGCGAGGGGCCGAAAACAGATACGGCGCACCGGAGAGTCGGCCGAACGTCGCGACCCCGCCGAGGGCGGACCGGATCGACGCCAGCTGGACGTCGCGGCCGACCAGCACATGCGGCAGTTCGCCCGGGGTGTAAGGATTCAACACCGCTCCGATACCTTCCGATACTTTCGCTAAGTATCGAGAAGTATCCACTCTGGCTCGCCGGATGTCCACGGCCGGGAGTACGACGTGCTGGGCTAACTTGTGCGCATGAAGGTCCTGGTCACCGGCGGTGCCGGGTACATCGGCAGCACTGTCGCGACGGCACTGGCGGAGGCGGGTCACGTACCCGTGGTCCTCGACGACCTGTCCCGTGGCGCCCGTGCCTTCACTCGGGGGTGGGACCTCTACGTCGGCGACTACGGCGACCGTGCGCTGATCCGACACATCATCGGCGAGCACCCCGACCTGCACGCCACGATCCACTGCGGCGCCAAGATCGTCGTGCCGGACAGCGTTGCGCATCCCTACGACTACTACCTGACGAACGTCAGCAGGTCGCTGGAGCTGGTCGACGAGTTGGTGCAGAGGGGCAAGGCGCGGTTCATCTTCTCCTCGTCGGGGTCGGTGTACGCACCCAGCGACTCCTTCGAGGTCCACGAGGAGTCGCCGCTGGCGCCGACATCGCCCTATGCGCGTACGAAGATGGTCCTCGAGATGGCGCTCGCGGACATCGCGGCCGGCACCGACCTGCGGGTGATCTCGCTGCGCTACTTCAACCCGATCGGTGCCTCGCCCTCCCTGCGCAGCGGGACGCGTGATGCGCTGCCGAGCCACGTGTTGGGGCGCCTGGTCGCCGCGGCGCGTGGCGACGTGGAGTCGTTCGTCATCACCGGGACCGACCTGCCGACCCGGGACGGGACGGGGCTGCGCGACTACGTGCACGTCTGGGACCTCGCGCGTGCCCACGTCGCTGCCGTGGAGCGCTTCGACGACGCGCTGCAGCAGGACGGGGTGGCCAGCAGCGTCATCAACCTCGGCACCGGTCAGGGAGTCACGGTTCGGGAGCTGGTGGCGGCGTTCGAGCGGGTGAGCGGTCCGGTCCCCATCAGCGAGGGACCCCCACGGCCGGGGGACGCCATCGGAGCGTGGGCCAACGTGGACAAGGCCGCCCGACTGCTCGGCTGGCGCAGCGAGCTCGGGCTGGACGACGGGATCGCGAGTGCCCTTGCCTGGGACCGGCGTCGCGCCGAGGTCGTCGGCGAGTGAGTCGATGCCCTTCTCGATCCTGTACGTCTGCACCGGCAACATCTGCCGGTCGCCGTTCGCGGAGCTGCTGACCCGCGCTCTCCTCGATGCCGCACTGGGGCAGCAGCAGGACCAGGTGAGCGTCGCCAGCGCCGGCACCCGCGGCATGGTCGGCCACGCCATGGACGCCACGGCAGCGGCAGAACTGCGAGCCCGAGGAGTGGATGCCGACGGTTTCCGCGCTCGGGCGCTGCGCCGCAGCCTGATCCAGGACGCCGATCTCGTCCTGACGGCAACGCTGGCGCACCGGCAGCTCGTGCTCGAGGAGGAGCCGCG
>JACCXZ010000145.1 GCA_013696745.1 Nocardioidaceae bacterium
GGCCCCCGACGGGCCGCTGAAATGCACCGTGCAGCTGCGTGCGCATGGTGACGAGCACCGGGCGACTGTCGCGCTGCTCGGCGACGAGCTGGTCGTGGACCTGCACGAGCCCGCCGCCGGGATCGCACCGGGGCAGGCGGTCGTGGTGTACGAGGGCAGCCGCGTCGTCGGCAGCGCCACCATCGCGAGCACGTCCCGGTGAGCGGCGCTGCTGTCTTCAGGGCACGGGCGACCGGCATCGGGTCCATGCCGGGGGAGGACGTGGTGGAGGCGGTCCGCGTGGTCACCGGCGAGCTGCCCGACCTCGTGCACCTGCCCGAGCTGCCCGAGCGTGCGCCGCACGCCTCGATGACCGGACGCGCTGCGGCGCTGCTCGCCGGCCTGGCCGCCGACCTGCAGCCAGCCGGCTGGCGTCTCACCGACGCCTCGGGCATCGACCACCGCCGCGCCGTGTCCTTGCTCGCGCAGGACCTCGACGCAATCGAGGAGCACACCGGGGGGTACGCCGGTCCGCTCAAGGTGCAGGTCAGCGGACCGTGGACGCTCGCGGCGACGATGGAGCGCCCACGGGGTGACCGGGTCCTCGCCGACCACGGTGCCCGCCGGGAGCTCACCCACTCTCTCGCCGAGGGGATCGCCGAGCACGTCGCCGACGTCGCGCGGCGCGTCCCCGGGGCCGACGTCGTCGTCCAGGTCGACGAGCCCGCGCTGCCGGCGGTACTCGCGGCCGCGGTGCCGACCGCCGGCGGCTTCGGGCGACACCGCTCGGTCGACGCGTCCACTGCCAGTGCCGCCCTGCAGCAGCTGACCGCGGCGATCAGCGGTGCCGGTGCCCGCCCGGTCGTGCACGTCTGCGCGTCCGACGTCCCGGTGTCCCTGCTCGTCGGCGCCGGGTTCACGGCCATCTCGTACAACCTGGCGCAGGCCCGCCCCGACGACGTGTGGAGCCAGGCCCTCGAGGCAGGGGTCGACCTGTGGCCGGGTGTCGTCCCGTCCACGCGGCCGGAGACCGCGGTGACCGATGCCGAGCTGACCGATCGGCTGCTGCGCTTCTTCGACCGGCTCGGCCATGACGCGCCGACCCTGGCGCAGCGGATCGTCGTCACGCCGGCCTGCGGGCTGGCGGGCGCCTCCCCGGACTGGACGCGCGTGGCACTCCGGCTGGCCACGCGGGTGGCCGCCGCGGTCACAGGCTGAGCTGAGCCGCACTTGTTCACGTCACGGGGTGGCCCCGTGACCTTAGGTTCGTAGCGGGGCCACCCCGTGACGAACCAGCGCGCGCGTGGCGGTCGTGCTCGCGGGCGTGTGGCTTCACCGGTGTCGGTGGGACCGGGCAGGATGTGACCGTGTCCCAGTCCGCCGACGCCGACCCAGCCACCGACGCCGTGACCGCTCCCGAGGCTGCGCCGCCGTCCGCACGTGAACGTCACCGAGAGGTCGCCGAGCTGGTCGAGGACCACCGTTGGCGCTACTACGTGCTGGACGGTCCCACTGCCTCCGACGCCGAGTTCGATGCGCTGATGGCCGAGCTCGAGCAGCTCGAGCAGCAATATCCCGACCTGCGCACCCCTGACTCACCGACCCAGCGCGTCGGTGGAGCGGTCTCCACCGAGTTCAGTGCCGTGGAGCACCGCGAGCGGATGATGAGCCTCGACAACGCGTTCTCCGCAGAGGAGATGCAGGCGTGGGCCACGCGCCTCCGACACGAGGTCGGTGACGCTACCCGGATCGACTACCTGTGCGAGCTCAAGATCGACGGCCTCGCCGTCAACCTCACCTACGAGCACGGCAAGCTGGTGCGTGGTGCCACCCGCGGGGACGGACGGGTGGGGGAGGACATCACCCTCAACGTGCGTGCAGTCGAGGGCATCCCGAACCGGTTGAGCGGCAACGCCGACCATCCGGTGCCCACCTACGTGGAGGTGCGGGGCGAGGTGTTCTTCCCCGTCGAGGCGTTTGAGGAGCTGAACGCCTCGCTGGTGGCTGCCGGCAAGGACCCGTTCTCCAACCCACGCAACGCCGCCGCCGGGTCGCTTCGGCAGAAGAACCCGAAGGTGACCGCTTCGCGCCCGCTGCGGCTGATCTGCCACGGGCTGGGTGCCCGGCAGGGGTTCACCCCGACCCGGCAGTCGGAGTCGTACGAGGCGCTGGGTGCGTGGGGGCTGCCGATCAGCCCGCACGCACAGGTGCTGTCCGACCTGGCCGCGGTGCAGCAGCTCATCGAGCATTTCGGTGAGCACCGGCACGCCGTGGAGCACGAGATTGACGGCATCGTGGTCAAGGTCGACCAGGTGTCGCTGCAGCGCCGGCTGGGCTCGACCTCACGGGCGCCGCGGTGGGCCATCGCGTACAAGTACCCGCCCGAGGAGGTCAACACCAAGCTGCTCGACATCCTCGTCAACGTCGGGCGCACTGGTCGGGTGACTCCGTTCGGTCGGATGCAGCCGATTCGGGTGTCCGGTTCCACCGTCGAGATGGCGACGTTGCACAACGCCCACGAGGTCGAGCGCAAGGGGGTGCTGATCGGCGACACAGTCGTGCTGCGCAAGGCCGGCGACGTCATCCCCGAGATCGTCGGGCCGGTCGTCGACCTCCGCGACGGCACCGAGCGTGCGTTCGTCATGCCGACCCACTGCCCGGAGTGCGGCACCGAGCTCAAGGCCGAACGCGAGGGCGATAAGGACATCCGCTGTCCCAACGCGCGGTCCTGCCCAGCGCAGCTGCGCGAGCGCCTGTTCCACGTCGCCGGCCGGGGCGCGTTCGACATCGAGGTGCTCGGCTACGAGGCGGCCGTCGGGCTGCTGTCCAGCGGCGTGCTGGTCGATGAGGGACAGCTGTTCGACCTCGACGAACAGCGACTGCTGGAGGTGCCGCTGTTCACCCGTGCGGCCAAGAAGTCCGAGCCCGAGGCCGGCGCCGGTGACCGCGTGCTGAGCGCCAACGGTGCCCGGTTGGCCGCCAACCTGCAGAGGGCCAAGCAGCAGCCGCTGTGGCGGGTGCTGGTCGCGCTGTCCATCCGTCACGTCGGCCCGACCGCAGCCAGAGCACTGGCGCAGCACTTCGCCACCATGGACGCGATCCGTGCCGCCGACCGTGACGAGCTCGCCGGGGTCGAAGGTGTCGGGCCGACCATCGCCGACGCGGTCATCGACTGGTTCGAGGTCGACTGGCACGCAGGAATCGTCGACGCCTGGGCTGCGGCCGACGTCCGGATGGCCGACGAGCGAGACGCGTCGGTGCCGCGCACGCTGGAAGGACTGACCGTCGTCGTCACCGGGTCGATGGATCGCTACAGCCGCGACGAGGCCAAGGAGTCCATCCTCGCCCGTGGCGGCAAAGCCAGCGGGTCGGTGTCGAAGAAGACCGACTTCGTCGTGGTCGGGGACAGTCCCGGCACCAAGTACGACAAGGCCGTCCAGCTCGGCGTCCCGGTGCTCGACGAGACCGGGTTCGCCACGCTGCTCGAGCAGGGGCCGGACGCCGCACGAGCCGTGGCGCAGGTGCCCGACTCGGCGCTTGGTCAGCGCGGCTGAGGTCGCTCGACGTCCGCCGGCGCGAGCAAGCGATCAGGGGACCACACGGACACCGAGCCGACGGGCGGCGGTCGCCAAGGCACCGCCGAAGGTGGCCACCTCGTCTCGTTGGTCACGGCCGTGTCCAGGACGCAGCAATCTGGCAGCTTCAGCCCTGTCGTGACCCTCAGCTCCGCCAGGTGTAGGGGTTCGTCGTCGTCCCGATCGGCCAACCGGATCCCGGCCGCCTGCAGATCGGCCCGCATGTCAACGCCCTTCCCGATCCTCACGCCGCCCACCAGGACCTCGGCCAGGGTGAGCGCATGCACGAGCAACGGCTCGTCGGCGGCATCAGGAGAACGCCGGTCGCGACGTCGTGGTGAACGTCGAACGGATAGAGATCCGCGACCAGGACGCTGGCGTCCAGCGCAATCATCGGGCCCAGTCGTGGCGCAGATCGGCGAGGTAGTCGACGTTGAAGGCATGGGCGTACTTGCCGCTGCTGGCCTTGATCGCTTCCTGCCGTTGACGAGTCACCAGGTCCATGCCCTGCTCGAGCGCATCGCCACCGGCGTGGACGAGACGTAGCAGCAGCTTGGAACGCGGTTCGTCCGGCCCAACCCGCTGCACTCCGTTGCCTGCGGCCGTCAGGTGTTGGCCCCGCGGGCCGCGACCGCCCAGTGTTCGACCTGCCTGCCCGCCGACACGACGACGAGCTGGTCCGCCAGATTGACCGCCGAGCAGACATGGTTGGGTACCACCCGCACCACCTCGCCCAGTGCGGGAAGGGCCGAACCCTCAGGGAACACGACGGTCCCGTGGTGTTCGGACAGCGCCACGATCCGGGCGTCTGGGTGGTCCAGCAGGCGTCCACCTCCTGTGGTCCACGTCGGTCGGTCGGCACCGAGGACCTTGCTACCGGCATCGACGACGACCTGCTGACCGGATCTGCTGACCACGGTCGCGGCTGCCGTGAGGGCGACATCGGACCACCCGCAGCTGCCAAGCTCTGCCTGCTGGGCGTCGTTGAAGGCGTAGACGCCGGGTCGCATCTCGGTCAGGGACGCAGCATCGGCAAGAGCCGCGGTGGGCGTGGACCCCCCGCTCCGGACCACAGGGTCGACACTGACCCGCTGCAGGGACCGCGCGCCAACATCGAGCGCCGTCGCCTCATCGGCGGCCGCCTGGCCACGACCGTCGGGCTGGTATCCGTGGCCGGGGAACGTGAACACGCCCAGCACCTCGAGTCCTGCCCGGCTGGCCGCGGCGGCCACCTCTCCGGCCGCCTCGGGCTGCACCCCACTGCGGTGGTGACCGCTGTCGACCTCGACGAGAACGGCGATGCCGGCACCCGACGCTGCGCTGGCCAAAGCCTGGACCCCTTCCACTGAATCGACCCCGATGCGCAAGGAGACCTGCTCGGCGAGTGCGCGCAATCTGGCTACCCGCCCGCCCGAGACCCACACCGGGTAGGCGATGAACAGGTCACCGAAGCCCGCCGCAGCAAACACTTCGGCTTCACCCACGGTCGCCACGGTGAGCCCACCAGCACCGAGGGCGATCTGGCGTCGGGCGATCTCCAGACACTTGTGGGTCTTGGCGTGCGGTCTCAGCACCAAGCCTCTGGTCCGCGCTGTGGTCGCCGCCCGACGCAGGTTGCGGTCGAGCACGTCGGCGTCCACCACCAGGTACGGCGTGCTCGGATCCAAAGACTCGAGGGGCACGGTCACCACCGTTCAACACGCTTCTCGGGGTACTGGCGTCCATCATCCGCGCAGGACGGGGCGAACGTCACCTTAAGGAGGCATGCTGCCGGTGGCTGGCTGCCGATGACCTGCGGCGGCCATGGCAGCTCGACCTGTCGGTGCCGCGTCCTACGCTCCTGAGCATGGCCGCCACCACCGACCCCGACCTGTTGCTCGAGCGCGTACGTACCCTCTGCCTGGCGCTGCCGGAGGCGACCGAGAAGCTCAGCCACGGCTCCCCGACCTTCTTCGTCCGCAAGACCTTCCTCACCTGGGTGGACGACCACCACGGCGACGGCAACATCGGCTTCTGGTGCGCGGCACCACCCGGCGAGCAGGCCGGCATCCTCGCCGCGGACCCCGAGCGCTTCTTCCGTCCGCCGTACGTCGGTCACCGGGGCTGGATCGGTGTGCGGCTCGTCGTCGCCGACGGCTCGCCCCCCGACTGGGACGAGGTAGCCGAGCTGGTCGAGGACGCCTACCGCACGGTGGCACCGCCGAGCCTTGTGCGGGCGCTGGACGAGCGGTGACGCCGCGGTCGGCCGGCAGCGTCGCCGCCGCCACTACCATTGACACTGCACCCACTTCCACGAAGGGATCCGCTGCGCTATGAGCGTGTCCGACGACCCTGCCCTGAGCCGGGACGACGTTGCCTACCTCGCCGGCCTCGCCCGGATCGACCTGACCGACGCCGAGCTCGACCACCTGGCGCCTCAGCTCGGGGTGATCCTCGACTCGGTCGCCGTGGTGGGTGAGGTCGCAGACGCCGACATCCCGCCGATGTCGCACGCGGTGCCGACCAGCAACGTGTTCCGCGCCGACGAGGTGCGCCCGGGCCTGACCCATGAGGAGGCGCTGTCAGGCGCCCCGCAGGAGGAGCAGCAACGATTCAGCGTGCCCCGGATCCTCACCGAGGAGGCCTGATGAGCAGCGAGGACGACCTCACCCGCCTCAGCGCCACCGAGCTGGCCGAGCGTCTCGCCGCGGGGGACACGACGTCGGTGCAGGCCACGCAGGCTCACCTGGACCGGATCGCCGACGTCGACGGCAACGTCCACGCGTTCCTGCACGTCGACGTCGACGGGGCGCTCGAACAGGCAGACGCGGTCGACCGCCGCCGCGCCGACGGTGAGCTGCTGCACCCGCTGGCGGGCGTGCCGATCGCGGTCAAGGACCTGCTGGCGACCAAGGGGATGCCCACCACCTGCGGCTCGCGCATGCTCGAGGGCTGGATACCTCCGTACGACGCCACGGTCGTCGAGCGGCTGCGTGCAGCCGGGCTGCCGATCCTCGGCAAGACCAACATGGACGAGTTCGCGATGGGCAGCTCGACCGAGCACTCCGCGTACGGTCCGACCCGCAACCCGTGGGACCTCGGGCGCATCCCCGGCGGGTCCGGAGGCGGCTCCGCGGCCGCGGTCGCGGCGTACGAAGCGCCGTTGGCGATCGGCACGGACACCGGGGGCTCGATCCGTCAGCCGGGCGCCGTCACCGGCACGGTCGGGGTCAAGCCGACGTACGGCGGTGTCTCCCGCTACGGCCTCGTCGCGCTGGCGAGCAGCCTGGACCAGGCCGGCCCGGTGACCCGCACGGTGCGTGACGCCGCGCTGTTGCACGACCTGATCGGCGGCCACGACCCGCGCGACTCCACCAGCATCGACGCGCCCGTGCCGCCGGTGCTCGACGCGCTCGACGGCGACCTGACGGGACTGCGGGTCGGCGTCGTGACCGAGCTCGGCGGCGAGGGCTACCAGCCGGGTGTGCGGGCTCGCTTCGAGGAGTCCCTCGAGCTGCTCACCAAGGCGGGTGCCGAGATCGTCGAGGTGTCCTGCCCCAGCTTCACCAAGGCGCTCGCCGCGTACTACCTGATCCTGCCCAGCGAGGCCTCCAGCAACCTGGCCAGGTTCGACGCGATGCGTTTCGGCCTGCGGGTCGGGCCAGAGGGGGTCGACGCCCCGAGCGCCGAGCAGGTCATGGCCGCGACCCGGGCGGCCGGTTTCGGGTCGGAGGTCAAGCGACGCATCATCCTGGGCACGTACGCGCTGTCCAGCGGCTACTACGACGCGTACTACGGCTCGGCACAGAAGGTCCGCACGCTGATCTCCCGCGAATTCGACGCCGCGTTCGGCCGGACCGACGTGCTCGTCTCGCCGACCACGCCGACGACGGCTTTCGAGTTCGGCGCCAAGCTCGACGACCCGCTCGCGATGTACCTCAACGACGTGGCGACCATCCCGGCCAACCTCGCCGGCGTACCCGGTCTGTCGCTGCCCATCGGCCTGGCCGACGAGGACGGCCTGCCGTCGGGGCTGCAGGTGCTCGCGCCGGCGATGGCCGACGACCGGCTGTACCGCGTGGGCTCGGTGCTGGAGCGACTGCTGGAGGAGCAGTGGGGCGGTCCGCTTCTGGGCCGGGCGCCGGAACTGGCCTCGAGCACGGGAGTTGGACGATGACGACGCTGCCCGGCCTGGTCGGCTTCGACGAGGCGCTGGAGACCTTCGACCCGGTGATGGGTCTGGAGGTGCACGTCGAGCTGGACACCGCCACCAAGATGTTCTGCGGCTGCCCCACCGGCTTTGGCGCCGAGCCCAACACCCAGGTGTGTCCGGTGTGCCTCGGGCTGCCCGGTGCGTTGCCCGTCGTCAACGGCGCCGCGGTGCAGTCCGCGATCCGGATCGGCCTCGCGCTGAACTGCTCGATCGCGCCCTGGTGCCGGTTCGCACGCAAGAACTACTTCTACCCGGACATGCCGAAGAACTTCCAGACCTCCCAGTACGACGAGCCGATCGCGTACGACGGCTTCACCGAGGTCGACGTTGACGGCGACGTGTTCCGGGTGGAGATCGAGCGCGCCCACATGGAGGAGGACACCGGCAAGTCGCTGCACGTGGGTGGCGCGACGGGCCGCATCCACGGCGCCGTGCACTCGCTGCTGGACTACAACCGCGCCGGCGTGCCGCTGATCGAGATCGTCACCAAGCCGATCGAGGGAGCCGGGGCCAGGGCCGCACAGGTCGCTCGGGCCTACGTGGCGCACCTGCGCGAGCTGTTGCTGTCACTCGGGGTGTCCGACGTCCGCATGGAGCAGGGCTCGATGCGCTGCGACGTCAACCTCTCGCTGCGCCCGGTCGGGCAGCAGACCTTCGGCACCCGCACGGAGACCAAGAACGTGAATTCGCTGCGCAGCGTCGAGCGGGCCATCCGTTTCGAGGTGTCGCGCCAGGCAGGGGTGCTGGGCGCGGGGGCTGCGATCGTCCAGGAGACCCGCCACTTCCACGAGGACACGGGCGAAACGACCGCCGGGCGGGTCAAGACCGACGCCGAGGACTACCGCTACTTCCCCGAGCCGGACCTCACGCCGATCGAGGCGACCGCCGACTGGGTCGAGGAGCTGCGTGCGACATTGCCCGAAGCCCCGCGGGTGCGCCGGGCGCGGCTGCAACAGGCCTGGGGAGCCAGCGACCTGGAGATGCGCGACATAGTCGGTGCCGGTGCGCTCATCCTCGTCGAACAGACGGTCGCCGCTGGTTCATCCCCGCAGGCGGCACGCAAGTGGTGGCTCTCGGAGCTCACCCGCCGGGCCAACGAGACCGGCGTCGACGTGAGTGAGCTCGCGATCACACCGGCGGACGTGGCCGGCATCCAGGCGATGGTCGACGCCGGTCGGATCAACGACAAGCTCGCCCGAGGCGTGTTCGACGGCGTGCTGGCCGGGGAGGGGACACCGCAGGAGGTCGTCGCCGCGCGCGGCCTGGAGGTGGTGTCCGACGACGCTGCGCTCGGAGCGGCCGTGGACCGGGCGATCGCGGCCAGTCCCGACGTGGCCGACAAGATCCGCGCGGGCAAGGTCGCCGCCGCCGGGGCACTGATCGGTGCGGTCATGAAGGAGATGCGTGGGCAGGCCGACGCCGGCCGGGTTCGCGAGCTGATCCTGTCCCGGCTGACCTGACGGGGCGGTTCACGAGCATTCCGAGTGAGCGAGGGGGTCCCCGTTCTCATAGGTCGGGCACAGGGGACCCCTTCGCTCAATCAGGAGAGTGTCAGGCGCAGGATCCGGTCATCCGCCTCGTCGGGGTCGCCACGGCCGTCGGTGTTGGAGGTGACGAGCCACAGGGAGCCGTCCGGCGCGGCCTCGACGGTCCGTAGCCGTCCGTACTCACCGGTGAGGAACGCAACCGGCTCGCCGCGGACGCTGCCGGTGGGCGTCACGTCGATGCGCCACAGGCGTTCGCCGGCCAGAGCGGCCATCCACACCGAGCCTTGCGCGTACGCGATGCCCGACGGTGACGCCTCGTCGGTGCCCCACTGCACCAGTGGGTCGACGAACTCGTCGGAGCCACCGGACCTGCCCTCGACCGTCGGCCAGCCGTAGTTCGCACCGGCAGCGACCCGGTTCAGCTCGTCCCAGGTGTCCTGGCCGAACTCGCTCGCGTACAGGTTGTCCTCGTCGTCCCAGGCGATGCCCTGCACGTTGCGGTGCCCGAGGCTGTAGACCTCCGTGCCGAACGGGTTGTCCGGTGCCGGCTCCCCCTCCGGGGTCAGGCGCAGGATCTTGCCGGCCAGTGAGCCGCGGTCCGGCGCGGTGCCCGACTCCGACGCGTCGCCGGTGCTGATGTACAGCAAGCCATCCGGGCCGAAGCCGAGCCGGCCGCCGTTGTGGATCTGTGCGACCGGGATGCCCTCGAGCAGGACCTCCTGCGGGCCGAGGGTGTCGTCCTCGAAGCGCATGCGTACGACCCGGTTGTCCGACGGCGTCGAGTAGTACGCGTACACCCACGGCTGCTCGGGGAACTCCGGGTGCACCGCGAGACCGAGCAGGCCGCCCTCGGAGGACGGGTCGGCCTCGGGCAGCTCGCCGACGGTGACCGCCTCGCCGCCATCAACGGGGATGCGCTTAATCAGGCCGGTGTCGCGCTCGGAGACCAGCGCATCCCCCTCGGGCAGGAACGCCAGGCCCCACGGACTGGTCAGCCCCTCGGTGATGGTGGTGTCGATCTGCGGCTCGGCCGGGCCCGGTTCGGGATCTGGTGTCTCCTCGGGCGTCTCCTCCGTCTCCGTCGGCTCGGGATCGGTCGGCGTGGTCTCGTCGTCGGGAGAGACCACGACCGGCCCGGGCTCCTCCTCCCTCTCGCCGTTGCCGCCGCAGGCGGTCAGCGCCAGCAGGCACAGGGTCAGGGCCGCTGCTCCGGCTCGTGTCCTCATCCGCCCAAGGGTGCCTGCTCGACGACCGGGACGCACACGCCCGCCCCGTCCCGACCGGCTGCACCGGTGCTTTGTGCTGGGCGTACGGCTCACGCTGGCGGTCGGTCAGCGGCGGGTTCACGGAACTGCTGAAGCACTACGGTGGGCGACCAGGCTGTCACGCTCGAGTGGGCGCCGCACGCCGGTCGGCGCCCGTGGCTAGGGTCGGTGCCATGGCTGCCCCGCACCTCGTCTGGCTCCCGTTCGCCGCCGAGGACCTCGGCGACCCACCCGACGGCCTGCAGATCGAGACGTACGAGGGTGGCGAGCCGCCCGGGTCAGTGGAGCGGGTCGAGTTCTTCGTGCCGTCCTACGACATCGGGCTCGACGTGTCGGTCCTACTGCCGCGGATGCGCAACCTGCGGGTCGTGCAGACCCAGACCGCAGGTGTCGACAACGTGGAGCCGTACGTACCCGCCGGGGTGACCCTCTGCAATGCCCGGGGGGTGCACGACGCCTCCACGGCGGAGCTCGCGATGGGTCTAGTCCTGGCGTCGTTGCGCGGCATTCCCGACTTCGCTCTCGCCCAGACCGATGGACGGTGGCTGCACGGGGTGCGCCCGGCCCTGGCCGACCGCAGCGTCTTGATCGTCGGGTACGGGAGCATCGGTGCCGCCCTCGAACGCCGGCTCGACGGATTCGAGTGCGAGATCGTCCGGGTGGCCCGGCGGGCCCGCGACGGGGTCCACGGCTGGCAGGACCTGCCCGGCCTGCTGGGGTCCGCCGACGTCGTGGTGCTGATGGTGCCACTCGACGACTCCACCCGCCGGCTCGTCGACGACGGCTTCCTGGCCCGCATGAAGGACGGTGCGCTGCTGGTCAACGTGGCGCGCGGCGGCGTCGTCGACACCGAAGCCCTGGTGGCAGAGTGCGCGACCGGGCGGCTGACGGCGGCCGTTGACGTCACCGACCCCGAGCCGCTGCCGCCGGAGCATCCGCTGTGGACGACTCCGGGTGTGCTGGTCAGCCCGCACGTGGGCGGCGCCACGAGCGCTATGAAGCCGCGGGTGACGCGCCTGGTCGAGGAGCAGCTTGTGCGCTTCGCTGCCGGCACGCCCCTCGCCAACGTGGTGGGGGCCGGCCGGAGCTAGCCGGGACTCATCGCCCACCGGATGGTCGATGTCGAGGCGACCCCGGCCGCGCGGACGAGAGTCGCTTCGGCGAGCGGCAACCACGGAAGGCGCAGCTGCCGCCTGGTCCATCGCGGCATCATCGCCACCCCGGCGGCCGCGATGAACGCGTAACCGGCGCGGGCGGGAACGGGGAGCGGGGGGCGCAGCAGCATGAACCGCGCCGCCTCGCGCGCCTCCGGTGTGCCGCGCAGCTCCGGGCGGTAGGACGCCAAAGTGTCGTTGAGCTCCGCCACGGTCGTGGGCACCTCCACGGCGCCGAGCGCCCACGCCACCTGCGCGGCCTGGGCGACGTACTCGTCGGCCGCGCCGGGGCTCAGCGGCCGGGCACCGTACCGCTGGTGGGCGGCGAGGAAGGAGTCGACCTCGGCCACGTGCACCCAGGTAAGCAGGTGCGGGTCGGACGCCGTGTACGCGACCCCGTCGTCGGTGACGCCACGGACCCGCTCGTGCACGGACCGGACGACGTCGACAGCGCGCTGGGCGTCGTTCGCGGTGCCGAAGGTGGTCGTCGCGAGGAAGGTGCTGGTGCGCTGCAGACGTCCCCACGGGTCGCCGCGGTAGCCGGAGTGCTGGGCGACCGCAGCCATCGCGACCGGGTGCAGGGATTGAAGGAGCAGCGCCCGGATGCCGCCCACGAACATCGAGGCGTCGCCGTGCACCACCCGGATCGGGCTGTCCGGCTCGAACCAGCGCGGACCGACCGAGCCGTGGATGCGCGCCCGCCGGGCCGGACCCTCGGGACCGGCCACCCGGTGGAAGAGGGCGGCCCCCACGGCGTGTCGGACCCTTGCGACAGGACTCATCTCCTCATGGTCGGTCAGGTCGTGCCTACCTGCACGCCGAGCCGTCCTCGGCCGGAAGTCCCGGCCGAGGAGGCCGTCGGTCCCTCGCCGGAGCCAATAGGCGGCGCGGCAGCGAGTGCTAGCGGGCGGCTTCGCTCTGGCCACCTGCCCGTTGGCACTGGGCTCTGGGTTCGGGTGTGCGGTAGTGGATGCGGAGGCCTTGCTGCTCGGGTGCATGGCCGGGGCGCAGCACTAGGCGCTCGTCGTGGTCTCCACCGTCCTGGGAGCGGAACGGGATCGTTTCGCTCGTCGGGAGCGAGGCGAGCCGGTCCCGCAGCTGCGCCGCGGCGGCCTCGTAGTCGGTGCCGGAGAGTTCGACCGCGCCGTTGACCACCAGCGGCGGCAGCACCGACATGCCGGTGTACCACAACGTCCCGTGCAGCACCGGGAACAGCACGTCGTTGATGTCGCCGTGGATTCCGCGCGGTCCGGTGGTGGCGGAGTTGGCGCCGACCGTGGTGATGACCAGCGCACGTCTGCCGACCAGCCCACCGTTGCCGTATCGCAAGGGTCGGCCGGTGCGTGGTTCGATGACTCCCTGGGCGAACCCCTGCACGAACAGCCGGTCGAACCAACCCTTGAGGATGGCGGGCGGGCCGAACCACCAGAGCGGGAACTGCAGAACCAGCGTGTCAGCCCAGATGAGCTTGTCCTGCTCGGCGCGGATGTCCGCAGCCAGATCCCCGGACCGCAGGGCCTGCTCGGAGGCGGCGAGGACGTCCAGACGCTCACCGGTGTCGTGGTCGAAGTCGTCGTGATCGACCACCGGATCCCACCCCATCGCGTAGAGGTCTGACTCGCGGACCTGGTGGCCCTGCTCACGCAGCACGCCGACACCCTCGTCTCGCAGGGCACCGTTCAACGAGCGGGGGTCCGGATGGGCAAGGACCCACAGCACCTGCATCGTTGATCCTCCTCCTCTCGCGGGCGAGGCTGAGCGCCGTTCGCGCCGTTGCGTTGCCCCTGCCGTTGGTCGCAGCTCCAGCATGGGTCGACGACCTAGGTCGTACGAGTGCCCGATGGCCAACATGTGCAAGGATCGGGCCATGGCGGTCAGGGTGCGCGCTGGACGGCACCCACGGGGTCATCGGGTCGCCGTGCTCGTCCGCGACGGGGTGATGCCGATGGAGCTGGGCATCGTGCACCAGATGTTCGGCGCCACCAGGTCCGCCGACGACGAGCAGCTGTACGACGTGGTGACGTGCACACCCACACCCGGCGAGGTCCGCACCGACGCCGACTTCTCCATCCACGTGGACGACGGGCCGCGTGCCCTGGCCGCGGCCGACACGGTGATCGTTCCGGCCTCTCACGCACCCGGCGAGACCGACTCGACCGGCAGGCTCGGCGCGGGGCTCGCCGACGCCCTGGCCCGCATCCGACCCGGCACCCGAGTCGCCTCGATCTGCACCGGCGCCTTCGTCCTCGCCGCTGCCGGTCTGCTCGACGGCCGGCGGGCGACCACACACTGGCTGTCGGTCGACCACTTCCGCTACCTCTACCCGGCGGTCGACCTCGACCCCGCCGTCCTCTACACCGACGACCGCAACGTGCTGACCTCGGCCGGGGAAGCCTCCGGTATCGACCTGTGCCTGCACATGATCCGCTGCGACCATGGTGCAGCGGTCGCCAACGACGTCGCCCGCCGCACCGTCGTACCCCCGCATCGCGCCGGCGGCCAAGCTCAGTACATTCCCCGACCCATTCCCGACCCATCGCCGTCGTCCACCGCCACCGCACGTGCCTGGGCGCTGGAACACCTCGACCAGCCCCTCTCGCTGCGCGAACTCGCCACCCACGCGGCCCTGAGCGTCCGGACCTTCACCCGCCGCTTCCGCGACGAGACCGGGACGACCCCGGGCCAGTGGCTGACCCAACAGCGCCTCGACCGGGCCCGGCAGCTGCTGGAAGGCACCGACCTACCGATAGACCGGATCGCCCTCGAAGCTGGCTTCGGCACCGCCGCGTCGCTGCGTCAGCATCTGCACACCACCCTCGGCCTCTCACCCAGCGCTTACCGCAACACCTTCCGCGGCCCGACCGACACATGACCCCGGCAGCCGGCACCAGGGCCCGGGCCGACGTCCGAGCTCACCCGTCGGCGGACCCATCGCGCGACCGGTGAACCCATCGATGGCGGCAGTGGAGACGTGCCTCTCGCGTCACGGCACGTACCGCAGCTCACGCAGGCGCGCCAGGTGTCCGAGAAGGCTCTGGTGGGAGTCGACGCATCCGGCGAACCCGGCCCGGCGGATCTTGATGGTGCTCTGGACCATGTCGAAGCCGGCGCTCCAGATGCCGTCCGCGAATGCCCAGGAGGCGACCTGGTCGTACGGTGTGGGTTGCAGGTGGTGGCGGCTCACGAGCCCGTCCCAGGCGGCTTCCTTGTCGGCCATCTGATCGGCCAGGCTCATCGGTTGCGGGGCAGCGGTGGGCATGTCGAAGTCTCGCGCGATGTCGGGCCACAGGTGCTGCCAGCGGAACTGGTCGCCGTTGAGCACGTTGAAGATCTCGTTGGTCGCTGTGTCGCTGGACAGGGCCCACTGCGTGGCAGCTGCCAGCAGGTCGGCGTCGGTGAACTGGTGCAGTGCCGTCCACGCCTGCGCGGACCCGGGGAAGCGCAGCGGCACACCGGCGTCCTTGGACAGGGCAGCGAACACTGCGATGGACATGAGCAGGTTCATCGGTGAGCCGGTGTTGAAGCCGATGACCACGTCGGGGCGCAGGACCGTCCAGGTGAAGCCATCCGTTGCGGAACGATCCGCGAGCAGGTCCTCCTGGTCGTTGTAGAAGATCGGCCCCAGGACGCGCGGGTCGGACTCCTTGGCCGGAGTCTTGTAGGGGCCCAGGTGCTCGCCGTAGGACTTGCCTCCGCCGATGAGGACGACCCGCTGGACGGCCGCGCCGGCGCCTCGGAGCGCGTCCAGTGTGTTCGCGAGCATCGCCAGGTTGGGAGCGGTCGTCTCCGCCATGGTGGGGCGCTCGACGTACGCGGCGTGGACGAGGTGCGTGACGTGGCCCAGGTGCGCGAACGCGGCTGCGCTGGCGGTGGCGTCGAGGAGGTCGACGCTGACGTGAGGTGCCCCGGCGGAGCCCTCAGCACTCCGCGAGGGTGCCCCTCTGCGGGACGCAGTGGTCGGGTTCCACTCGGCGCTCGCGCTCAGCTGTTCGGCGATGGCGCGCCCGGTGACTCCGTGTGGACCGATGACCAGCACCTGCCCGGGCGACGTGGCG
>JACCXZ010000155.1 GCA_013696745.1 Nocardioidaceae bacterium
CAACGCCGGAGCTGCCGGCTGGCCTCGTACATCAGGATGCCCGCTGCGACCGCGACGTTGAAGGATGTGGCCCGTCCGGCCATCGGGATGGCGACGGCGAGATCGCTGCGGTCGATGGCCTCGGTGGGCAGACCGGTCCGCTCGGCGCCCAGCAGCAGGACGACCGGCCCGGAGAGGTCGGCCCCGGCGACCTCGATGCCGGTGCGCGCCGAGCTGGTGACGGTGCGTACGCCGGTGTCCTCGGCCCAGTCGAAGAACGACCCGAGGTCGGGGAGTCGCGCGATCGGCAGGTGGAACAACGACCCCATCGACGCCTTGACCGACTGCGGAGAGAACGGGTCGGCGCCGCCGCCGACCAGCAGCAGGCCATCCGCGCCGAGCGCCTCGGCGGTACGGATCACGGTGCCGAGATTGCCGGGGTTGGACATCTCGTGGGCGGCGACGAGGAACCCGTCGGTGGCGACCCGCAGGTCGTGGGCCGCGAGCGTGGACGAGGAGATGATCGCTGCCAACCCGGAGGGACCGTCACGCCCGGAGACCCGTTCGAACAGCTCCCGGGTCAGCTCGGCCACCCGGACACCGAGGGCCGCCTGCTGCTCCACCATCGCGACGGCCGGGGAGTCTGCCAGCAGCTCGGTGCAGCACACCAGCACCTCGATCCGCGCTGCTGCCTCGACCGCCTGCCAGACCGGCGCGACACCTTCCACGACGAACGCCTGCTCGCGGGTCCGCGCACGCCGGTCACTCAGCGCCCGGAGCCGTTTGACCAGCGGGTTGCCGGCGCTGCTGATCGGCTCGCTCACGCAGACCATCATGGCTGCTAGGGAGGACCCGCCAGACCTTCGGGGTCACCACAGCAGTGGCGTTAAGCCCATGCGACTCCTTGAGCACGCCGACCAGGGACCGGGTACGCCGGCCGAAGTAGCCGGTCCGCTCGATGACGCGCAGTCCGAGTGCCGCCTGCAGTGCTGTCACGGCGACACCGGCGGAGCCGGCATACAACCGTGGGGAGCCTGCTTCGTCGCGGCCCCAGTCACCGGCTTGCGCGGGTGTCCAGCTCGGCGTGCTCGGTACCGCCGCGCGCGGTTTGAGCGAGCCCCAGGTCGCACGGTCCACCGCGCCGGTGGTCGGCAGGTCGTGGCGGCGTTGGTAGCCGAGCACCCGGTCGCGGGTCTCGCGGGTGAAGCTGCCGCTCGCCGGCACACCGAGCAGCCGCTGCGCTGTGCTCACGGCGTCACCGGTGGAGCCCAGCCAGAGCATCGGCTGGTCCAGCGGCCGAGCCGGTACGACCGGGTCGGCGCAGGGCCGGGTGCGCGGCTCGGGACGAGCGATGGTGGCCGGGCTTTCCGTGAACACCTGGCAGGTGCCGTAGTCGGTGGCCCATGTCCGGCCCGTCCAGAAGCTGACGTTGCCTCGGGCGCCGTTCCACGACAGCGAGATGTGGATGTGATCAGTGTGCGGGTTGTAGCCCGAGTAGTCCCTCCACACGCCGGTGTAGCTCGACCACATCTTGCGGTTGTAGATCACGTACATCACGCCGAGCCGTCGGGCCATCACGGCGGGGGTGCCGTCGCGTCCGGGCGCGGTCAGCCAGCCGAGGAAGTCTGCGGCGGCCTGACGCTCCCGCTTGTCCGTGACGTCGAGCATCCAGTCCCAGGCGCGGCCGTCCTTGTGCTCAGACGCACCGCCGCTGGAGCAGGAACGGATCGTGCCGCCGTCGTACCCCTGCCCGTACGTCGAGAGCACCAGGTCGCGAAGCCGTGCGGTTCCGGGCAGCGGGTTGCTCGCGCACGAGACCTGGCCCTGGTAGCCCGTGGCGTCGTCGACCTGACTGCCGACTGGTCCCGGTGGTGCAATGCCCGACGGATTGGCAGGGAAGGGCAGCGGGGCGTCGCTACCTGCATGGGCAGGCGCGGTGGCCAGGAAACAGGCGGCGAGCCCGAGAGCCACGCCTGCGCCCACAGCGGTGTCGAGCAGGGTACGGGTGGGGGGCGTCGGCATGAGGGCGGCTTCCAGGGATGGAATGTGAACAGATGTCACGCAAAGTATGTGCTCTCATCACGCAGTGTCATGTCGTACGTTCGGCCGGACTGTTCCCACCGTTCCGCAGTGCGTGCTCATCCGCTCGGCGTACGCTGATGGACACACACCGGCGGCCGGTGGCCGAGGAGGTGCCCCGATGGGGAAAGAACTGGACCTGCGCCTTCGTGACGAGGACGTCCTGTCGGAGATCGAGATGACGAGCAACCTGATGATCGCGGCGTCCGAGCACGACGGACCGCTGACTCAGGCGCAGGTGGACGAGATCCTCGGGTTGCGACCCACGGCGTGACGCAGCTCATCGAGGTGTCGGGTTGAGATGACCACGCCCTAGCATGGGCGCCGTCCTCACACCGTCACCTGGAGTTCGCCGTGCGTCTACGTTTCCGGCCCACGGAGGAGTCGTTCTACGACCTGTTCGCCCAGCAGGCCCGCCACCTGGTCAACGGCGCCACGCTGATGGCCACGCTGCTGGACCCCACGACGGATCGCGACGATCTCGCGGTGCGGATGCGCGAGATCGAGCACGAGGCCGACGAAACGACCCACGAGGTCGTGCGCCGGGTGAACAGCACCTTCGTGACCCCGTTCGACCGGGAGGACATCTACCGCCTCGCCTCGGCCCTCGACGACGTCATGGATTACATGGAGGAGGCGGTCGACCTCATCTCGCTGTACGGCAT
The DNA here is from genome assembly GCA_013696745.1 of Nocardioidaceae bacterium. Classification (GTDB taxonomy): domain Bacteria; phylum Actinomycetota; class Actinomycetes; order Propionibacteriales; family Nocardioidaceae; genus JACCXZ01. The sequence continues at coordinate 2,724 of JACCXZ010000155.1, forward strand.
CGGGGACCTCCCGACAGAGTTCGCAGCGCAGGTCCAGGTGTTGCAGCGGGGTGCCGAGGTCACCGCCGACGCGATGCCGCGGCTGCGGACCATGAAGGATCTCGACGAGTACTGGATCGAGATCAACCGACTGGAGAACCACGGCGACCGGTCCTACCGACGGCTGGTGGCCTCGCTGTTCGACGGGACGTACGAGGCGCTGGAGGTGATGAAGCTCAAGGACGTCGTCGACTCCCTCGAGCACGCCATCGACGCGCTCGAGAAGGTCGCCAACACGGTGGAGCAGATCGCGGTCAAGGAGTCCTGACGCGTGGAGCTCACGCTGGTGGTCGCGGTGATCGCGATCGCGCTGGTCTTCGACTACACCAACGGCTTCCACGACGCGGCGAACGCGATAGCCACCTCGGTCTCCACCCGGGCGCTGACGCCGAGGGTCGCGCTGGTGCTGGCGGCGGTGATGAACTTCGTCGGCGCGTTCTTGGGCACCGACGTGGCCGACACGGTCGGTCGGGGGGTCATCGAGAGCACCGAGGTGTCGGGGGTGGACGGCTTGACCGTGGTGCTCGGCGCACTGCTCGGTGCGATCTCCTGGAATCTGATCACCTGGTACGTCGGCCTGCCGTCCTCGTCGTCACACGCGCTGATCGGTGGTCTGGTAGGCGCCGCGCTCGCCGGTTCGGTGGGTGTCCAGTGGGGCGGCATCCTCGACAAGGTGCTGATCCCGATGGTGCTGTCCCCGGCGATCGGCTTCCTCGGCGCGTTCGGGCTGATGGTCGCCATCATGTGGTTGTTCCGCAAGGCGAACCCTGGTCGGGTGAACCGTGGGTTCCGGATGGCCCAGACGGTGTCCGCTGCCGCGATGGCCCTCGGCCACGGTCTGCAGGACGCCCAGAAGACGATGGGCGTGATCTTCCTGGCCCTGCTTGTCTCGGACAACGTGGCAGGCGACGACCCCATCCCCACCTGGGTGAAGGTCGCAGCGGCGAGTGCCATCTCGTTGGGCACGTACGCCGGTGGCTGGCGGATCATGCGGACCCTCGGACGGCGCATCATCGACCTGGACCCCGCTCGCGGGTTCGCCGCCGAGACGGTGGCCGCGAGCACGCTGTACGTGATGGCGATCGGCCTGGGAGCACCGGTCTCGACGACCCACACGATCACCTCGTCGGTGATGGGCGTGGGCGCGACCAAGCGCTTGTCCGCGGTGCGCTGGGGAGTCGCCCGATCCATCGTCACCGCGTGGGTGCTGACCATCCCGATGGCCGCGTCGATGGCCGCGCTTGCGTACGTCCTGGCGTCGATGGCCCTTGGATGAGTCGGCCGGTGATGGAGGCCGTCAGGTCGCCGCCCAGCTCCCGCAGGAGATGCGCACCGACTGGCGGCGCGGGTGAGTGGGGCAGCACGACGGTGCGCAGCGCGAGACCCGTGGAGACCTCGTGCAGATGGCGGGCTTCCTCGTTGGCGCGAGCTCGCAGGGTGGGGTCGGTGGGTGTGCTGGCGAGCAGGCTCTGGTTGACGACCCAGGCGGTGGGCGTGATGCCACTGCGTACGAGGTCGACCTGGAGGCGGGCGGCCTCGTGGACGGGGGTGGCCTCGGGTACTGCGACGAGCAGCACGTCGGTGTGGAGGGGGTCGCGTAGCCGGTCCAGCAGGTGCACGACCTGGTCGGGCAGCTGTCCGGTTTGCCGGTCGAGCTCGCGGTGGTACGAGCGGGCGGCGTCGAGCAGCAGCAGGGTGTGCCCGGTGGGTGCGGTGTCGAGGACGACGAACCCGTCCTGGGCTCGGGCGACGGTTCGGGCGAAGGCGCGGAAGACAGCGATCTCCTCGGGGCACGCCGACGCGAGGTCCTCCTCGAGGACGGCGCGGGCACCGGGGTCGAGGTCGCGGCCGGCTGCGGCCAGGACCTCGGGGGTGTAGGCGGCGGTCTCCGCGACGGGGTCGATGCGGGCGACCTGTACCCCGGATGCGTCACCACCGAGGACGCCGGCGACGTGGGCAGCGGGGTCGGTGGTGGTGAGCTGCACCT
>JACCXZ010000160.1 GCA_013696745.1 Nocardioidaceae bacterium
CGGCATGCCGCGCAACCGCACACCCAAGGTCCTGGCCGTCGTCCTGGCCGGAGGTGAGGGAAAGCGTCTCATGCCGCTGACCGCCGACCGGGCCGAGCCGGCGGTCCCGTACGGGGGCATCTACCGGCTCATCGACTTCGCGTTGTCCAACGTCGTGAACTCGCGCTATCTGCGGGTCGTGGTGCTCACCCAGTACAAGTCGCACAGCCTGGACCGGCACATCTCGATGACCTGGCGGATGTCGAACCTGCTGGGCAACTACGTCACGCCGGTGCCTGCGCAGCAACGCGTCGGCAAGCGGTGGTACCTCGGCTCGGTCGACGCGATCTTCCAGTCGCTCAACCTGCTCAACGACGAGCGACCCGACATCGTGGTCGTCGTCGGCGCCGACCACGTCTACCGGATGGACTTCGCCCAGATGGTGGATGCCCACGTCGAGTCCGGCGCCGCGGCCACCGTCGCCGCGATCCGGCAGCCGATCTCGCTCGCCGACCAGTTCGGAGTCATCAACGTCGATCCCTCCACCCCCGGCACGATCCGCGAGTTCCTCGAGAAACCGACCGCACCCGCAGGGCTGTCCGACGCCCCGGGTGAGGTGCTCGCCTCGATGGGCAACTACGTCTTCGACTCCGACGCCCTCGTCGACGCGGTCACCCGGGACGCAGCTCTCGACGGCTCCAAGCACGACATGGGCGGCGACATCGTCCCCGCGTTCGTCGCGCGCGGCGAGGCCGGCGTCTACGACTTTCGTGACAACGACATGCCCGGATCGCTTTCCAGGGACAAGGACTACTGGCGCGACGTGGGAACGCTCGACTCGTACTACGAGGCGCACATGGACCTCGTCTCCCGGCTGCCGGTGTTCAACCTCTACAACGGCGACTGGCCCATCTACACCGACTACGGGCCGCACCCGCCGGCGAAGATCGTGCAGGGTTCGGGCCAGAGCGCCGGCCGGGCCTTCGACTCGATCGTGTCGCCGGGGGTGGTGGTCAGCGGTGGCTTGGTCAAGGCCTCGGTGCTCTCACCAGGATGCTTCGTCGATGCCGATGCCAACGTCGACCAGTCGGTGCTCCTCAACAACGTGACAGTCGGGCCCGAGGCGATCGTGCGACGGGCGATCCTCGACAAGAACGTGGTCGTGCCCGCCGGCGTACGGGTCGGTGTCGATCCCGATGAGGACCGTGCCCGCGGGCTCACCCTGACCGACTCCGGCCTCGTCGTCGCGGGCAAGGACCAGCTGATCGAATCCTGAGCAGCCGCATGCCCCGTGTCGGCGCCCCACCCGTCACATCAGGCTTCAGCAGTCACAAGCCCCATGGCAAACCGCACCGACCACGGGTTGCAACCCATGGTCGGTGACAACTTGCCGTGGGGGGTCGTAGTGCAGCCACCCATAGACCTGTGGACCGCGTGCACGTACGCCTCAGCTCCCCGGGTACAACACCCGGTCCGGCTGGCAGGTGGCACCTCGGTCTGGGAGGGACCGCTTGACGAGGTACGCCGAGAAGCGTTCGGTCACGCACCTGCTCTGACCGATGGCACCGTGGCCCCAGGTCTGCAGCTCGACCAGCCGGGAGCCGGGGAGCAGACGGCGCAGGGCACGCGCCCCCGAGATCGGGGTGGCCGGGTCGTACGTGTTGCCGACGATCAGCAGGGGTGTCTCGGTACGGACCCTCCAGGGACCACGAAAGGCGTCGCTCGAGCTGCCCGGCCAGCCGGCACACGCGGAGGAGATCCAGGTCCACAGCCGGCCGAATCCGCCGGCACCGCGCTTCTCGTCCTTGACGGCGGCACCGACCCAGGCGCGCGGGTCCTTCGGGTTGACGCTGTCGGCGCAGGCCACCCCCTGGAAGCCTGGCGAAAAGCTGACCAGACGGTGACCCGGCTCGAACGAGCCGGCTGCATAGGGGCCGACGATCGCACGCTCGACCACGGAGTCCTGGAAGGCCTCCCGCAGCCCGGTGGCGTCTGTCCCGTTCCTGCGGTTGCCGAACGCGATCCTGTACAGCATCTCGAGGTTGCGCATCAGCGGTCGGTAGCCCGAGCCGTCGTACATGGGCCCGAGCGAGAAGCCGATCAGATCGGCATAGCTGAACTCGCCTCCACCCCCGAGGTCGGCCGGTCCGCGCTTCAACCGCGCCACCAGCTGCTCCCATCTGGCGACGGAGTCGTGGGCGAAGGCGCAGCGCCGCTTGCCCACTCGGTCGCACTCCCGCAGGGCGCTGTGCATCGCCTTGTTGGCGCCGAGCCCGCTTCCGAGCCGGTAGGAGAAGGGCAGCCTGCGGGCGGCATCGCCTCGGCCGGTCGACCAGGCGACGGGGTCAAGGACAGCGTCGACGATCAACGCGCGCACCTTGCCGGGGAACATCGCGGCGTAGGAGGCGCCGAGGTACGAGCCGTAGGAGATGCCGTAGTAGCTGAGCCTCGCATCACCAACGGCCCGACGGACCAGGTTCATGTCTCGCGCCGTGTCGGCAGTCGACATGTGATCCAGGATGGCATTGCCATTTCGGTCGCAGGCACCGCGCAGCCGTGCGTTGAACACGAGCACCTTGCGGATCTGCTGTTGGCTGTACGGGAATGCGAACCGCGGGACGGGCGGCAGCTTGGCGATGGTGCATCGTGCCGGTGTGCTGCCACCGACCCCGCGAGGGTCGATGCCGACGATGTCGAAGCGGGCACGCACGATGGGCCCGAGCAAGAAGGCCGCGGCGCGCACGAAGTCACGCGCAGCGCCACCGGGCCCGCCCGGGTTGACGAACAGTGTGCCGATCTTGCCCTCGGGCTGATCGGCCGGACGCTTGGCCAGCGCCAACGCGGTGGTCGCGCCACGTGGCCGGTCGTAGTCCAGCGGAACCTCGACGCGGGCACAGCGCAGTCCCTCGAGGGAGCCCCGGCAGGCGGTGTAGTCCAGCTCCGGGACGGGCACCTTGGCGCCGCTCGCGGCAGCGGCGGATGCAGGATCGGCCGGCGCGGCCCCCGCGCTGCCGGTCAGCGGAGCCGCCAGGCCGGCTGCCAGGGCCGACGCGGCCAGAGCGGCCAGGACGCCGCGCGCCCGCCGCCCAGCGATGGGTGCTGGATGTCGATGACGTCGCACGTGTGCCCCCGGTGAATGCGGTGCTCATCCGGTCGCGACCCGGCCGGACGGTTTCGCTGCGAACGCTAGCGGCTCGCACCGATCATGAAAAGCCTCAACTAGTGATCTCTCGGACAATTTTCCCAGAGTCACCTGCGGTCGTCGTCGGGATTCCCCAAGCGTGACGGTGCCCAGAACCGACGGCTCAGATCGAGGGCCAGAGTCGGCACCACGAGGGTACGGACCACGAACGTGTCGATGAGCACGCCGAGGGCGACGACCACGCCTAGGCCGACCATGAACGTGATCGGCATGACCGTCAGCACCGCGAACGTCGCCGCCAGCACCAGTCCAGCGCTGGTGATGACACCACCAGTGGCGACAAGGCCGCGCAGCACACCCTCCTGCGGTCCGTGGAGCAGCACCTCCTCGCGCACGCGCGACATCAAGAAGATCGTGTAGTCCACTCCCAGCGCGACCAGGAACACGAATGCGAGCAGCGGCAACGACACGTCCACCGCCTTGAACCCCATCGCCCGCATCGCCAGCGCGCCGGCACCGAATGCGGCTGCGTACGACAGCAGCACCGTGGCCAGCAGCACCAGCGGACCGACGACGGCACGTAGCAGCAGCACGAGCACCAGGAGGACCACCACGAGTACGGCCGGGATCACGACCGCTGCGTCGCGGGCGGAGGAGTCGGCCACGTCCATGGCCTCAGCGGTGGCACCCCCGACCGAGGCGCCCACCGGCTCGAGCTGCTGGCGCAGGGCGGACACCGTGTCCTCGGCGCGGTCGCTGTCCGGTGCGGCGTCCAGCGTGACCGGCACCAGGACACGCGAGCCGTCCACCGAGGTGACCGGCTCGGCGACCGAGCTGACCCCGCCGACCTCCGCGGCGATCACGCGCACCTCGTCGACCGCCGCAGCATCCGCCACGACGTCGACCGGAGCCGACCGACCGGCCGGAAAGCTCTCCTCGAGCAGGGACTGACCGCGTACCGAGTCCGGCACGTCGCGGAACTGCTGCTCGTCGGTGGTGCCGACGGTGGTCGCGAAGCCGCCCAGCGCGACGACGGCGAGAGCCACCGACGTGCCGATCCAGATCCGCCGCGGTGCTCTCGCCACCAGGCCTGCCACCCGGTGCCACTGCCGACCGGCCCGATCGTGACGACTGCCGTCGACGGCGTCGACTCCGGTCCCGGCGTCAGGCCGCGGCGCGAACGGCCACAACACCCAGCGTCCTGTCAGCACCAACAACATCGGCAGCACCACCAGCATTGACGCGGCCGCGCAGGCGACCCCGATGGCCGACACCGCACCCAGGCTGCGGGTGGAGTTGAGATCGGCCAGCAACAGGCAGCTCAGGCCGAGCACGACGGTCGCGGCGGAGGCCAGGATGGCCGGACCGGCTCGACGGACCGCTGCCGCCATGGCGACGTGTCGGTCGTCGTAGCGACGCAGCTCCTCGCGGTAGCGCGCGATCAGCAGCAGGGCATAGTCCGTACCGACACCGAAGACCAGGATCGGCAGGATGCCGCCGCTCTGCCCGTCGACCGGGAGCCCGGCATGCTCGGCCAGCAGGTAGATCAGTGCCTGCGACAGCACCATCGCGACAGCGACGGAGGCCAGCGGGACCATCCACAGCACTGGGCTGCGGTACGTGAGCAGCAACAGCAGCGTCACCACGGCCGCGGATGCCGCGAGGATTCGACCGTCCAGCCCGGCGAAGACGCTCACCTCGTCGTAGAACGTGGCGCCCGGACCGCTCACTGCGGTGTCCAGGCCGTCCGGAACGTCGGCGGCGACCGCTGAGCGGATGCCGGGTACCGAGTCGAAGGCACTCTCGTCCTGCAGGTCCAGGCCGAGGGCCAGCACCGCCGCGCCCCCGTCCTGCGAGTACTCGACCGGCGCCACCGCACCGTCGTGGGCGTACTCACGGAGGATCTCGCGGTCATCGGCGACGGCGTCGCGGTCCTCGCCGGTCAGTCCGCCGTCGCGGGCGTACACGGCCACCATCGGCACCACCCCGTCACGGGCGAACTCCGGCAGCTGTTCCTCCACGAACGTCGACTCGGCCCCGCGGGGCAGTGCAGACGTCGGTCCGTTGTCCTCGACCTCGCCGACCTTGCCGCCCAGGGGGCCGGCCAGCAGCAGGACGCCGATCAGGCCCAGCAGGACGACCACTTTGGAGCGCCGCCCGGCGGGGGCGGTGAGGAGGGCACGCAGGCCCCGGGTGTGTGACGGCGGCCGTGGATCCGGACGCACGGGAGTGGAGACGGACATGGGTAGAGTCCCTTTCGGTGACGCGCCGTTCAGCTGGCTGCGGAGTCGGATGGGTGTCGAGTTGCCGGCGGGTCGTCGAGTTGCCGCTCGGCGACCCGCATCCGTGCGGGGTCAAGGTGTCGTCATTCGACTTCGCGCAGGAGGCGTTCGATCGAGTCCAGGCGTGCCCGGACGTCCGCCAGGTCGCCCGACGTCCGTTCGATGTGCGCGGTGCTGCGATCGGCCAGCGCGCGGTAGGACGTCATCAGTTGCTCGAAGTGCTCCTCGGTCTTGCGCGCGATCCGGGCCCGGGCGAATGCCCCCGCCTGGATCAGGATCACCACGAGCACGACCGTGCTCAGAATCAGAAAGCCGAGCCCGAAGAAGACTCCGTTCCAGTCGACCTCGTCCATCAGTTCTTTCCCTTCGTACGACCGTCAGCGGACGGTGGATCGGTGAGCGTCGGCGCGGCGGCCGCGATGGATGCCGCGTCCAGCTGGAGAGCAAAGTCGGTGACCGCGACCCAGCGCATGGCCTTGCCGTCATCGGAGATCTCCATGCGGTCGGTGATGAGGCCGGCGGCCTGGAGTCGTTGCAGGTGCATGTGCAGCAGCGGACGGCTCAGTCCGAGGTCACGAGCCAGTTGGCTCACGTACGTGCTTTCCTCGGCCAGTGCCGCGACGATGCGCAGCCGATGAGGATTGGCGAGCGCCCCGAGCACGAGCAACAAGCGGTCGCCGTCGCTCGTCCTGCGTGCCATTGCCATCACCCACTTGCACCACCTGTTACATGTCAGCTTATTCTTACATGTCATTGATCTGTCTGACAACCGCGAGTCCGACCTTCGGCGGGCTGGAAGGGGGCAGAATGCTGACCATGGCCCGGTCGTACGGCCACTGGGTGTTGGCCGCCTGCCTGGCCACCGTGCCCGACGCTGTGCATCGTGTACCGGTCGCCCTTCTTCGACGGCGTGCTCGGGCTCCGTCGTGACGTGACCGATCCGGACTACCAGTTCGACACCCCGGAGGGGCTCGGGAAGGAAATCGTGTACGGCGACATCGGCGAGCCACTCGGCAGCGTGGGGACCAGCATCCGCGTGGACGCGACCGGAGTCCACTGGTGGGGCGATTCGGCGGCCTGAGGCCCGCTCGTGCGCCCCAGCGTCGACACTCCCCACGGCAAGTGCTCACTGCCCATGGGAGGCAACCCATGGGCAGTGAGGTTTACCAGGGGACCCTGGGAAACCGGAGACGGGTGGGGAAGGTGGGAGGTGGGGATCAGCCGGCTGCCCGCAGGCCGGCATTGGTGCGGGCCAGCTGGTCGGCGCTGCGCAACTCCAGCTGCCCGGCCTGCCCGGGCGTCAGCACATCGCACACCCAGTCCCAGTGCATCGCCACGTGGTCACCGACCGACACTTGTGGAGAACCGGCTTCGACTGCGAGCAGCGAGCTCCCGTCGACCGACCAGGCAGCGGTCTCCTCGCGCAGCGACCCCAGCCCGAGCAGGCCGTCGCGCAGCACCAGCGGTCGGGACCGGACCCGTATCCGCTCGCCCTCGACTGTGATGACCTCGCCCCACCGGATTCGGCACTGCTCGAGCACCGACAGGGCCACGTCGTTGGCACCACCTCGGCGCAGCAGTCCCACCCACGGGTAGACGGCGAAGACGTGGAAGCTGTGGTGCGGCAGCCCCGGTTCCCAGCTGGCACCGACCTGCCCGACGAAGCGCTCCTGCAGCTGCGCCACCAGAGACTCCGGGTCCACGGTGTCCAGCAGCTCGTTGCCGATCCAGTACGCCTCCACGACGCGGGCGTCCAGCGGGTCGGCGATCTGCGCCGCCGAGGCGATGATCTCGAGGTACGGCCAGGCACCCTCGAACTGCCGGGCATGCCGAGCGATCTGTTGCTCGGCGCCCACCGAGTCCCGTCCGAGCAGCACGGACGCGTCACCCGGACCGCAGTAGCCGAGCTCGTTGGGAGGGTAGGCGTAGCGCGCGAACAGCGTCGCGCCCGAGTCGGCCACTCAGCAGATCCTCGGCAGCTGCTCACCGATCGGCAGGTCGACGACACGGGTGCCGCCCAGCGTGGTCCTGGTGACCAGCATGCCGGGATGCTCCGTGCCGCAGGCTCCGATCACCCGGGCTTCACGTCCGAGCTCGTGCTGCCGCATCGCCGCCAGCACCTGCTCGGCGTCCTCGGGCGACACGATCGCCAGCAGCTTGCCCTCGTTGGCGACGTAGAGCGGGTCGAGGCCGAGCAGCCCACACGCGTCGCGGACGGTCTGCGGGATCGGCAGGTCCCGCTCGACGAGCGTGACGCCCACCTTGGCGGACTTGGCGATCTCGTTCAGCGACGCTGCGACGCCTCCGCGGGTGGGATCGCGCAGCACGTGGAGGTCGGCGCCGGTGGCCAGCATCGCGGCAACCAGGCCGTGCAGGGCTGCGCAGTCGCTGGCGATCGTGGTGCCGAACTCCAGCCCTTCGCGACAGCTCATCACCGCGATGCCGTGCACCCCGATGTCGCCGCTGACGATCACCAGGTCGCCGGGCTCGGCGCGCTCGGGGCGGATGTCGACCCCGTCCGGGATGATGCCGATCCCTGCGGTGTTGATGTAGACCCCGTCGCCGCTGCCGCTGTCGACCACCTTGGTGTCCCCGGTGACCAGCTTGACGCCTGCAGTACGCGCTGCCGCGCCGACCGCCTCGGCGATCTTGCCTATCTCGGAGAGCGCAGTGCCCTCCTCCAGGATGAACGCGGTCGACAGCACCATCGGCACTGCCCCGGCCATCGCCAGGTCGTTGACCGTGCCGTTGACCGCCAGGTCACCGATCGAGCCGCCGGGGAAGAACATCGGCTTCACGACGAACGAGTCGGTGGAGAAGGCCAGCCGGGCACCGCCGACCTCGACGACCGCGGAGTCACCCATCTCCGCCTGCGCCGCCGACCCGAACGCCGGCAGGAACAGATGCTCGATCAGCTCCGCGGACATGGCGCCGCCACCCCCGTGGCCCATCACGATCGCGGGTGAGTCGCGCAGCGGTGCCGGGCACACCCAGCTGTCCATGTCGATCGCGGCCGGAGCCGGTCCCGGCATGGGGTCCGGGATCGGGCCGATCCAGGTGGCTTCAGCCACCGACGGCCTGCACCATGTCGAGGCGACGGTAGAGGTAGTAAGCGGCGCACGCGCCCTCCGAGGAGACCATCGTCGCGCCCAGCGGGTTGCGCGGTGTGCACTCGCGACCGAACGCCTCGCACTCGTGCGGCTTGATCAGGCCTTGCAGCACCTCACCCGACCGACACAGTGATGACTCCTCGGTATGGATGTCGGTGACCGCGAACCGCTTCTCGGCGTCGAAGTCGGCGTACGCGTGCGACAGCCTCCAGCCGCTGCCGGGGATCATGCCGATGCCACGCCACGCGCGGTCGGTCACCTCGAACACGTCGTTGAGCATCTGCATCGCCGCCTGGTTGCCGTCGGCCACGACCGCCCGCGGGTACGCGTTCTCCAGCTCGTGGCGACCGGACTCCAGCTGCAGCACGGTGCGCCGGATGCCCTCGAGGATGTCCAGCGGCTCGAAGCCGGTCACCACGATCGGCACCTTGTACTTGTCGGTCAACGGTGGGTACTCGTGGGTCCCCATCACACTGCACACGTGGCCGGCCGCCAGGAACGCCTGCACCCGGCAGGTGGGTGACTCCATGATCGCCGCGACCGCCGGCGGCACCAGCACGTGCGACACCAGCAGTGAGAAGTTCGTGATCCCCAGGCGCTTGGCCTGGTAGACCGTCATCGCGTTGGCCGGCGCCGTGGTCTCGAACCCGATGCCGAAGAAGACCACCTCACGGTCGGGGTTCTCACGGGCCAGCTTGAGCGCATCCAGGGGTGAGTAGACGACTCGTACGTCGCCGCCCTCACTCTTGATGCGGAACAGGTCCCGATCGCTGCCCGGGACGCGCAGCATGTCGCCGAACGAGCAAAAGATGACGTCCGGCCTGGCCGCGATCGCCAGTGCCCTGTCGATGATCTCCAAAGGCGTCACGCACACCGGGCATCCCGGACCGTGGATCATCTCGATCTCGTCGGGCAGCAGCTGGTCGATGCCGTGCCGGATGATGGAGTGGGTCTGTCCCCCACAGACCTCCATGATCGCCCACGGGCGTGTCGTCACGGCGTGGATCTCCTCGATCAGCCGTTTGGCCAGGTCGGGGTTGCTGAACTCATCCAGGTATTTCATGAGATTCCCTCCGACGTGGCGTACGCCTGCGCGGGCAGGTCGACGCCGGCTTGTCTGGCGGCGAGCTCGAACCCGTCGCCGAACTCCTCCTCGAGGATGCCGAGCTTCTCGAAGTTGGCGAGCGTCTCCTGCGCGGACGCCTCGTCGAGCCGCTGGATCGCGAATCCGACGTGCACCACCACGTACTCACCGACGGCGGCGTCGGGGATGTACTGCAGGCACACGTCCTTGGTCACTCCACCGAAGTCGACCTGTGCCATCAACGTCTCGTCACGTTCGGCCATGCTGATGACCCGTCCTGGTACTGCCAGACACATGAGCTTCTCCCTCGAGTTCGACCGTCTTCGTCATCCGCCGGCGGCGACCAGGACCTGCCCGAAGGCCAGTCCACCGTCGTTGGGTGGTAGCTGCGAGGGCACCAGGACCGTCATGCCCTCGTCGTGCAGTGCTGCGCGGACACGTCGCAGCAGCACGACGTTCTGGAACACCCCGCCGCTGAGGACCACCGTGCCCAGGCCGGTACGTTCCCGGGCGAGGACCGCCAGGTCACGGACCAGGTCCGCGACCCCGGCGTGGAAGCGGGCGGCGACGGTGGTGGCAGCGGTACCGGCGCGCAGGTCGGCCACGATCGCCCGGATGACCGGCGCGGCGTCGTACACCAGACCCTGGTCGGCCGGCTCCCCGAGCTCGAACCCGTAGCCGTCGACCGGGCCGGCCGTGCGTACCAAGCCCTCCAGCTCGATGGCCGCCTGGGCCTCGTAGTCGACGACGTGTCGGACTCCGACCAGCGAGGCGACTGCGTCGAACAACCGGCCCATGCTCGAGGTCGGCACGCAGCCGAGGCCGGTGTCGAGCTGATGGGCGAGGACGTCGCGCTCGGCCGGCGGACACGCGTCGACGCACGGCAATGTTTCGTCCCACTCGATCCCGGCGGCCCTCAGATGAGACAGCGCCATCCGGTACGGACGCTGCACACTGACGTCACCACCCGCGAGTGGCACGTACGCCAGGTGGGCGAACCGGCCGAAGCCCTTGTAGTCGGCGATCAGCGCCTCACCGCCCCACACAGCGCCGTCGGGACCGTAGCCGGTGCCGTCGAAGGAGACACCGATCACCGGCTCGCTGCCGTCCATGCCGTGCTCACCCATGACCGCAGCGACGTGCGCGTGGTGGTGCTGTACGGTCTGCACCGGCCGTCCGCCGCTGCGGGCGTGGGCCCAGGCACTCGAGCGGTACCCCGGGTGCGCGTCGGCGACGAGCTGGTCGGGTGCGACTCCGGTGAGCAGCTCCAGATGCTGCTCAGCGGCACCGAACGCCTGCACGGTCGCCAGGTCGTCCATGTCACCGACGTGCTGGCTCAACCAGGCGTACCTGCCCTCCGCGACGCAGCAGGTGCTCTTCAGGTCGGCGCCGACGGCCAACGTGGGGGCCACCTCGAACGGCAGCGCCATCGGCAGCGGTGCGTAGCCGCGCGAGCGGCGTACCGCGAGCTCGACCCCGTCGACGACCCGGACGACGGAGTCGTCGCAGGGCACCGCGATCGGCCGGTCGTGGCGCAGCCACGCATCGGCCAACGGTGCCAACCTGGTCAACGCATCGGCGTCATCACTGACGATCGGCTCGCCGCCCAGGTTGCCCGACGTCATCACCAGCGTGCGAGGACCCGGCTCGTCACCATCGATTCCGAACAACAACGTGTGCAGTGGCGTGTACGGCAGCATCACCCCGAGGTCGGGGTTGCCGGGTGCCACCGAATCCCCGATCAGCTGGTCGGCCTCCGTACGCCGGGCCAGCAGTACGACCGGGCGACGGGCACCGGTCAACAACCCCTGCTCGGCCGCATCGATCGTCACCAGCTCGGCGGCCACCGCGAGGTCAGCGGCCATCACCGCGAACGGCTTGTCGCCCCTGCGCTTGCGCCGTCGCAGCTCGGCCACTGCCTCTTCGTTGCTCGCGTCGCAGGCCAGGTGGTACCCACCGAGGCCTTTGACTGCGACGACGGCCCCGCTGCGCAGCGCAGCGCGCGCTCCGTGCAGGGCCTGCTCGCCGGTCGCCGACTCTGCACCGGGGACGAGCAGCTCCAGCCTCGGCCCGCAGTCCTGGCACGCCACCGGCTGCGCATGGAACCTGCGGTCGGAGGGCTCCTCGTACTCAGCCCGACAGACCGGGCACATCTCGAACTCCGCCATCGTGGTGGCGGACCGGTCGTAGGGCAACGTGGTGATGATCGTGAAGCGTGGCCCGCAGTTCGTGCACGTGATGAACGGGTGCCGGTAGCGGCGGTCGTCCGGATCGACCAGCTCACGCAGGCAGTCCTCGCACGTGGCCACGTCGGGCGACGCCAGGGTCCGAGGGCGCTCCGCCGCGTGCGAGGCGCCGATCCGGAAACCCGTCCCGCCTCGTACCTCGAGCTCCTCGGTCTCCACGGACGTCACGATCGCCAGCGGCGGCGCCTGTCCGCGTAACCGCCGCGAGAGTTCGTCGAGTGCAGCCGGTGCACCCTCGACCTCGATGACCACGCCACCGGCGTCGTTGGCGACGGACCCCGTCAGTCCGAGCTCGGTCGCGGTGACGTAGACGAACGGCCGGAAACCGACACCCTGCACGACGCCGTGCACGACGAAGCGTCGGCGCAGTCGGGTGTCGCGTGGCCGGCCCATCATCTCCAGGCCGGCGAGCGCCTTGTCAGCACCCTGTTGGTCCACCCGCTCGACGACGAAGCCCATGTGGATGAGCACCCAGTCACCGGCCGCGAGCTCGTCCTGGTCAGCGTCCTCAAGCATCCCGATGTTGACGCGCCGGTGCGTGCCCATGACGTCGATCAGCGCCAGCTGGCCGCCGTAGCCGTCGACTTTCTCCACCACCTGTCCGGGGATCCCGAGGCACATGTCATGCCTCCTGTCGCAAGGGGACGCTGGCGGCCTGATGCGTGAGCAGGTCGCCGGCTAGCCGGTTGACCAGAACCCTGGCCGTTTCGACGGCCCGGCTCACCTCGGGTGTCAATCCGATTCCCTCACCGACATCGCCGGGCTGGCAGCCGACCACGAGCGTGCGCGGTAGCTTGCCTCCCAGCGCGCCCAGGCTGGCGAGCACGGAGACCGGGTCCATGCTGTGCGCGTCGAACCCTCCTGCGCCCAGGTCGTCAGACCCCACCTCGAGCACGGTGAGCTCACCCGGGGCCTTGGCTCCTGGCAGCGCGTCGACGATCAGCAGCGCGTCGTACCCCTCGAGCAGGTCGTAGGCCAGGTGCATGCCCCGGATCCCGTAGTCGACGACGCGGACGCCGTCAGGCAGCGGCGC
>JACCXZ010000174.1 GCA_013696745.1 Nocardioidaceae bacterium
CCGACGACGTGGCCTTCGACGACATCTTCAAGGAGGTGTACGCCAGCTTGTCCACCCTCCAGGCGGGCGTACTCGAGCGGATCGACGCCCTGCACGCCGCCCTCACGTCTGTCGTGCTCGACGGTGGCGACCTCGCCCAGATCGCTGCTGAGGTGGCTCGCGTGCTCGACGTGGGCGTACTGATCACCTCGACCGATGGGCGGGAGCGTGCCACTGCCCTCGAGGACGGGGCCCGGCAGCGCCTGAACGCCGCCGAGCTGTTCGACAACAGTGGACGGTTCCGGGTCGAGCGAGCGCGCGTGGACCCGTTCGGCTTCGGTGACGGCGAGCTGCGCCTGTTCCCCGTGATCGCGGGCGGCTCGCTGCTGGCGCGCCTGGTGGTGCACAGCCCGCGACGTCGGCTGTCGGACTCCGACCACCAGGCGCTCGAGCGCGCCGCCACCGTGGCGGCACTGCTGATCACGCGCCAGCTGGCCGTCACCGCCGTGGAAGGCAAGTACCGCGGGGACTTCCTGCGCGAGGTGTTCGGGGGCCGCGGCGGGGACGACGAGTGGATCATCGAGCACGCCGTCGGCCTCGGTTGGGACCTCGACCGGCCCCTCGTGGTGGTGATGGGGGCGCTCGACCCGCCCGCCGAGCACGAGTCCCCGGTCTCCGCTGGGGTGCGGCGCGGGTGGCAGGAGCGGTACGCCGCTGCCTGGCAGCACGTCCTCAAGGCGATGGACACCACTGTCGCAGTGGCCGACTTCTCCTCCGAGGTGGTGGCATTGGTCCCCGTCGGGGTGCCCGACACCCCCGAGGCCTTGCACGCAGCAACCCGGGCGACCGTCGAGCCCGTCGTGGCCGCGATCCGCGGTGACCGGGGTGGTGGCCGTCGTTCGTTCTCGGTGGGGGTGAGTCGGCTGGTCCGTCGTCCGAGCGAGTTGCCCGAGGCGTACGCCCACGCCCGGCGGGCCGTTGAGGTCGGGCGGCGCATCAATGGCACCGGCTCACTGACCACGTTCGACAGCCTGGGCGTCCACCGTTTGATCTCGCTGGTGCCCGACGTAGTCGAGCTGCGATCCTTCGCGGTCGAGGTGCTGGGACCGCTCGCGGAGGACTCCGCCAGCGCGATCGACCTCAGGGCGACGCTGCAGATCCTGCTCGACACCAACCTCAACGTGGCCGAGGCCGCACGCGTGCAGCACTTCCACTACAACACCGTGCGCTACCGGGTGACCAAGCTGGAGTCGATGCTGGGCCCGTTCAGCTCCGACCCGTACCTGCGTCTGGACCTCGCGGTGGCTCTGCAGGTGTGGTCGATGCAGGGGTGGTGAGCGCCGTGCGGCGTTGTCGACTAGCCCTGGTCACGCGCGAGGCGCGCCCCGAACCCGAGCAGCACGACACCCGTCACTGCGTCCAGCCCTCGCCGGACAGCCCGTCGCACCAGGACCCGGCGGGCCTGGTGCAGACCGACGACGAGCAGCAGCAGGTAGGCCAACCCCAGCAGGGCATGGGTGAGCGCCAGCGGCAGGATCTCCCACACGGTGGCAGCGGCCGGCAAGAACTGGGGCAGCACCGCCAGGTAGAAGATCAGCACCTTGGGGTTGGTGATGTTCGACAGGAATCCCTGCCGCCAACCCGTCAGCGCCAGGCGTCGACCGGAGTCGGTGTTCGCGTCGCCAGGGACGGCGTACCGGCCGCGCCAGGCGGAACGCAACGCCTGCACGCCGAGAAAGCCGAGGTAGGCGACCCCTGCCCACCTGATGGCGGTGAAGAGCGGCTGGGAAGCGACGATGAGCGCGCCGAGGCCGACGGCGGCGACTGCCCCCTGGACGGCGTTCGAGGTGGTGACGCCCAGGCTCGCCCAGACGCCGCTGCGGCGTCCAGCCGACAGCGCGTTCTTGGTCACGACCGCGAAGTCCGGCCCCGGAACGACCACGAGAACTGCCGCGAAGAGCACGAACGAACCGTAGGACTCCCAGGTCATGCGCTCAGAATAGTGTCCCAGGCAGTTGTGTCCGACATGAGCACTGGCTGATCACGACGAGGCATCGGACACGGTTGACAGGAGCGCTAGATCGGCTACATGATCTAGCCATGGCTACTACCTCTAGCCGAAGCATCGGCGCCGGGCTCGGGACGACGTCGCAACGGCGGCTGCTCCGAAGACAGCAGACCATCGAGGAGGCGCTCAACCACGCCCTGGCGATCATGGCCGAGCACGGTGTGGGCGCACTGACGATCTCGGAGGTAGCACGCAGGATGGGGTTACGTGGCCCGTCTCTGTACAAGTACTTCCCGGGCCTGCACGCCGTGTACGACGCTCTGTTCGCCCGCGGCGTCGCTGCGAACGCGGCGGCGGTGTCGGTTGCGATCGAACCGCATCCGAGGGGGACCGAGCGCATCCGCGCTGCTGTGCAGGCAACCGTTCGCTGGTGCATCGAGAATCCCGCCCTCGCTCAGTTGCTGTACTGGCGTCCGGTACCGGGCTTTACCCCAACACCCGACTCATTCGCTGCCAGCACCGAGACGATGGCTCAGGCGCAGGCAGAGTTTGCCGAGGCCGTCAGGCTCCGGCAGCTGGCACCCACGGCTGACAGCGACGAGGGGGTGCGGCTGCTGACCGTGGTGATGAGCGGGCTCATCACCCAGCAGATGGCCAACGAGCCCGGTGTCGCGTACCGGGCCGGCAGGTTCTCCGGACTCACCGACCAGATGATCGACATGTTCTTCGCCCACTTCCAGACAGGAGATCCTGATGCAGACCCTCGACAGCGATGAGGTGAGCATCCACATCGACGCCTCACCCGAGGACGTCTACGCGATGGTTGCCGACGTCACCCGTACACCGGAGTTCAGTCCGGAGATCCTGAGCTGCTGCTGGCTGGACGGCGCCACCGGACCGGCCGTGGGTGCCCGCTTCAAGGCGACCAACAAGGTCGCGCGCGGGCCGTCCTGGACCAACACGCCGGTCGTCACCGCCGCGTCGCCAGGACGGGAGTTCGCGTTCTCGCGCACGGAGAAGTTCACCGGCACCATCGCGTGGCGGTATCGCCTCGAGCCCGAAGGAACAGGCGTCAGGGTGACCGAGTCCTACGAGGTGGTCCGGCCGGTGTCACGGCTCGGGTGGTTCGTCATCGGCCGCCTCTTCGGCTGCCGTGATCGGCGGGCCGATCTGCGCATCGGCATGCAGCAGACGCTCGAGAGGCTTCGCGAATGCGCTGCTGCCAGCCCACGCGGAGCGCCCAGCGCCGAGCGTTGAGTCACGAGGCAGTGTGGCTCGCTGATCACCAACGGGACAGCTTCCAGATCTCCGGTTGCGGCTCCTCCACCGAACCGATCTCGGAAAAGATGGTCACCGCCGCTTTGAGGTGCGCCATGGCGTCGTCCGGGCTCCCCGATGCGTGCAGCAGGTCGGCGAGATTGTTGTGCAGGGCAGCCTCCCGGTGCCGGTCGCCCATTGCCGAGCACAGGTCCAGGGCAGCGACGGTCAGCTCGGTCGCGCTCTGCATCTCACCGCGTGCCCGGTGGGCCAGGGCGAGGTTGTTCAGTACGGCGACCAGCAGCTCCCGGTCGCCGAGCCCGTCGGCGAGCTCCTTGCCTTGGCGCAGGGTTTCCAGCGCGTCGTCGGGGTCGCCGGCTGCCGTCGCGAGCATCCCCAGCAGGTTGTGTGCCTGGCACCGCGCCATGGGATCGCCGGCTGCTTCCGCCAGGACCAAGGCCTCCCGTGCGAGCAACCGCGCTGGTTCGGTTTCTCCCCGGGAATGGGTGCTCAGGCTCAGGTCGGCGGTGATGCGGGTGCGGGCGGCGGCGTCCGTGACCGGAGCCGCCAGCGCTGCCCGCAGGTGCGCTTCGGCCAGCGCGTATTCTGCTCGTCGGTGCTGGAGCCGCCCGAGGCGGTGCTCCACTGCTGACAGCTCGGCAGTACCGCAGCTCGCGGCCGCCGTTTCGAGACTGAGCAGCGCGCCAGGGTAGTCACCCATGACGGTCTGCAGGTCGCCGATCGCGGTCTGCAGCCCGGTCCGGTCGGCATGACCCAGCGCCAATGCCGAACGCAGGTGGCTGAGTGCCTCACTGTTGGCGAACACCTCGCGCGCCTGCTCGCCGGCCTCCAGGAACGCAGAGGCCGCAGCATCGTCACGACCGGCCAGCTGGAGGTGGCGGGCCACCGCGGTTGCCGGAGTGCCGAGCGCCTCGGCGGCCCTGCCGTGGAGCAGCCGTCGACGGGCGAGGCCGGTCTCGTCGTAGACCAGTCCGCGCAGCAGCTGGTGTGCGAAGTCGTAGTCGACGTCCCCCTCAGTGACAAGGCCCCGCCGCACAAGCTCCTCCAGCGCCGTCACCGTCTCCTCGTCGGTACGCCCGCTCACGGCCCGTACGGTGTCCACGCCGAAGGACCGGCCGAGCACCGCGGCGGCGGTCAGCACCTGACGGCCGGTCTCGGTGAGCGGGTCGAGCCGGGTTCGCAGGAGGTCGCGTGCGCCGGTGGGCAGCGACCAGTGGTCGTCGCCACCGAGCGCGTGGAGGTACTCGACCAGAAGCAACGGCACACCTTCCGCCGTCTCCCAGAGACGACGGGGCACGGCCGGGTCCAGGTCGCCAGGACGGGATGCCATCACCAGCTCGGTCACTGCATCCTCAGCCAGACGCTCGAGACGCAGCACGGTTCCACCCCCAGCTCGCGAGACCGCGGCCACGGCGCGGCGCAGCGGGTGGTCGTGGGGGGTCCGCCACGTGAGCACGACCAGGAGCGGGCGGTCTGCCAACCGACGCAGCCCGTACGAGAGCAGGCCGAGGGTGGCGTCGTCCGCCCACTGCACATCGTCGACGAGCAGTGCCCCCGGGATGCTCCCCGCCGTGGCCGCACTCAGCGTGTCCCAGAGGCCCGAGAGGAAGCGGGTCTCGGCGCCGGGGCCCTGACTCGGCACCGGGCCCTGATCCGATCGACCCGCGACAACCTCCGGAACGAGGCGGGCCGCCTCACCCAGCGCCCGATCTCCGGCACCGGCGAGCCAGTCGTCCCCGTCACGCAACCGGCCCCGAAGCGCGTCGACCAGCGGGGCGTAGGCGAGTCCGGCCTCATCCTCGTAGGCCCGCCCCTGCACGACCTGGGCACCCCTGCGGCGCAGATCCGAGAGCAGCTCCTCGGCGATCCGGGTCTTGCCGATCCCCGCTTCACCCTCGACCAGCACAACCCGGCCGGCGGTGCCGATTGCGTCGTACTCGGCCCGCAGCGCACGCAGGTCGTCAGTACGACCCACGAACGGGGTCGGGAGCGATGCTGCTGCCGGTGCTGCTGATTTCGCCCGTACCGGCACGGGCGGAGCGTAGGACCCCCGGTTGATCGCCTCGTAGAGCTGCGTCGTCTCGGTCAGCGGCGGCACGCCGAGCTCGCGGGACAGTGTGCGGACGCATTCCCGGTACTGCACCAGGGCAGCCATGCGGTCACCAGTCGCGACGTACAGCCTGATCAGCGCGCGGTGCGCGGGCTCATGCAGGGGGTCGATCGACAGCCACCGCTGTGCGGCGTCCAAGGCGCCCATCGGATCACCAGCGGCCTCACGGGCCACGGCCAGGTCGGCGAGCGTCGACGTGAGCTCCCGGCGCAGGGCGTCACCCTCCCCCTCTGCCCAGGCCTCGAAGTCGGGCGAGTCACGAATGCCGAACCCCTCGAGAAGGTCGCCCCGGAACACCTCGACCGCACGCTCGAGGTCCCCCACGGCCCGCAGATTGCGGAAGCGGTCGACATCGACCGAGATCCCCGCACCCTTGACCAGACGGACGTGGTCGCGAGTCGCCTCGACGAGTCCCGCTCCGACAGCGCCCCGCACGCTCGAAAGGGTGCGCCGAAGAGCCCCGCGTGCGTGCTCCCGGTCCGTGTCAGGCCAGAGCAGGTCGGCCAGGGCATCGCGGGGACGCGGGCGATCGGTGAGGGCCAGGTGGGCGAGCAGGGCCATCGCCTTGCGGGTGTCGAACGCGACGAGTGCTCCGTCACGCTCGACCCGCGGTGGGCCGAGCAGGTTGACCTCGATCACATGCGCTGTCCGTTTCCCGCTCAGTCACTGTGCCAGCGGCCAGGTGACCTCGATCGTAACGATTCCTGTACGCCGGCCGGCGATTGTGGCGTACAACAGTTTCGAGAAGGAGGTCGCGTGCAGATCAAGTTCCGGCCCGCGGCGTCGGACGCAGGTGTGCGCAGGCTGGCGTGGGCGGTCTGGTGGTTCCTGGTCGCGGTGCTGGCTGCAGGTTTGCTGCTGTCATTCTTCGTCGACCCAGCGACTGCCGGATCCTGGGGCGGCGGGGGCACCGCGGGTGACGTCGTATTCGCCCTCACGGTGATGACTTTTCCGTTCGTCGGCCTCCTGATCCTGCGTCGCCAGCCGCGCAACACAATCGGATGGTTGCTGATGGCTGTCGGCCTTGTCTGGGGTCTGGGCGCCTTGGCCGACAACTACGCCACCTACGGCTTGCTGGTGCGTCCCGGGTCGGTGCCGGGGCCGGCCGTCGTCGCCGCGCTCAACGAAGGCAGCTGGGCTCCCTGGATCGGGCTGATGGGCACCTTCTTGATCCTGCTCTACCCGGACGGCCACCTGCCGTCTCCTCGATGGCGACCCCTAGCCTGGCTGTCCGGGGCCACGATCGTCGTGGTGACCCTGACGATCACCTTCCTGCCGGGCCGGCTCGAGGACGGCCCCGTCCCGACTCTGATGAACCCGCTCGGGTCGCGGGCAACTGCACCAGTCCTGTACGTCCTGCTGGGCATCTTCCTACCGTTGCTGCCCCTGTGCATCGTGGCGTGCGCAGTCGCCCTCGTACGCCGCTTTCGCCGCTCGCGTGGCGTCGTGCGGCAGCAGCTGAAATGGCTGGCCACAGCTGGGGCGGTCGTCGCGCTCCTGTATCTGCTCACCATGGCCATGACGTTGATCACGGAAGCGAGGGCGTCGTCGGGGAATGCGGCAGGTTGGGTGACCATCCTGCAAGCGGTGGCGACTCTGTCGTTCGTGCTTCTGCCGCTGGCGATCGGGATCGCCATCCTGCGTCACCGGCTCTACGACATCGACGTCGTGGTCAACCGTGCCCTGGTGTACGGGTCGCTGACCGCCACCCTCGCCGGGGTCTATCTCGCTCTGGTGCTGTTGTTGCAGCAGGTGTTGAGCCCGCTGACCGCCGAGTCCGACCTGGCGGTGGCCGGCTCGACGCTGACGGTGGCGGCGTTGTTCCGCCCGGCACGCGCGCGGTTCCAGTCCCTGGTGGACCGACGGTTCTACCGCAGCCGCTACGACGCCGCACGGACGCTGGCCGCCTTCGCCGGCAGGCTCCGGCATGAGCTCGACGTGCAGGCCGTCGGCGGCGACCTCCGGGCAGTCGTCAGCGAGTCGGTGCAACCGGCTCACGTCTCGCTCTGGCTCCGGCCATGACCGCCGTGTCGGACGCAACGCTACGCAGGTCGGCATGGGCCGTGTGGTGGTTCATGGTGGCGATGATCAGCCTTCGGGGGCTGCTCTACCTCGCCGAGCGGTCGACCGTGACGAACCTGGGAGAGTACGTCAACGAACTCGGGTTCCTCTTGCTCATTCTGATCTTTCCCCTCACCGGCGCGTTGATCCTGAGGCGCCAGCCGCGCAACACCATCGGCTGGTTGCTGCAGGGCATCGGCCTGGTGTGGGGCCTGGGTGGCTTCACCGACAACTACGCCCGGTACGGCCTGCTGGTGAACCCCGGCTCGCTGCCACGACCCGACATAGCCGCCGCTCTCAACGGGGGCATCTGGGTCCCGGCGATCGGATTGATGGGCACCTTCTTGATCCTGCTCTATCCCGACGGTCACCTTCCGTCACCTCGCTGGCGGCCGGTGGCGTGGCTGTCTGCGGTGACGATCATGGCCCTGACCTTCACCTTGTACCTCACGCCCGGCCGGCTCGAGCTCGGCCCGGTGCCCATGCTGGAGAATCCCTTGGGGTGGGAGGCCGCGCAGCCCGTCCTGGGCGTTGTGTTCGGCATTCTGCTCACGCTCCTGCCGGTGTGCGTCGTGGCGTGTGCGGTCGCCCTCGTACTGCGGTTCCGTCGCTCCCGTGGCACCGAGCGGCTGCAGCTGAAATGGCTGGCGACGGCCGGAGCCGTGGTCGCGTTCACGTTCCTGGTCAGCATGGCTGTCCCGCTGCTCACCGGAGCATTGGCGTCCTCGGACGGTTCACCGGACTGGCTGGCTGTACTGGATACCGTGTCGTTCCTGTCGTTCGCACTGTTGCCGGCCGCGATCGGGATCGCCATCTTGCGGCACCGGCTCTACGACATCGACGTGGTGGTCAACCGTGCCCTGGTGTACGGGTCGCTGACCGCCACCCTCGCCGGTGTCTACCTCGCTCTGGTGCTGCTGCTGCAGCAGGTGTTGAGCCCGCTGACCTCCGAGTCCGACCTGGCGGTGGCCGGCTCGACGCTGACGGTGGCGGCGTTGTTCCGCCCGGCCCGCGCACGGTTCCAGGCTCTGGTGGACCGACGGTTCTACCGCAGCCGCTACGACGCGGCTCGCACCCTCGAGGGGTTCGCCGCACGGCTTCGCGACGAGCTGGACCTTGAGGCGCTCGGAAGCGACCTGCGCCATGTGGTGCAGGACACGATGCACCCTGCACACGTGTCCCTGTGGTTGCGGAGCTGAGAACCATGGGCCGCCATCAGCTCGCGACGTCATCATTGGTCCTCACGACGGTGTTGGCTGTCATCAGTGCGGTGATCTCGGGCGGTCGAGACGGCCTGGCTGACGCAATTCTGTACACCTCGCTTCCGCTGTCCCTGGCCGTCGTCGGCGCGCTGATCGCCACGCGTCACCCGGAGAACCCGATCGGCTGGATCTTCAGCGGCTTCGCACTGGCAGCTCCCGGGTGGGCATTCGGCCCTGGTGTCGGGAGCGCGTTCATCGGCGGCGAGAACCCCTTCGCGGTCGGAGGCCCGACGATGGGAGTGGTCTTCGTCGCGGGCTTGGTCCTGATGCTCGTGGCGCTCATCGCAGCGGTGATGTCCTTCGTGCTGCGCCTGCGCAAGGCGTACGGCGTCGAACGTCTACAGCTCAAGTGTTTCGCCTGTGCTGCGGTGGTGGCGACCCTGCTGATGCCACTCGTCGCCGCCTTCTGGGACACGAGCGTGCTCGTCCAGGTGGCCGCGGCCGTGGCGTTCAATGCGCTGCCAATCGCCGCCGGGGTGCGGATCCTGCGCTACCGGCTCTACGACATCGACGTGGTGATCAACCGGACGCTGGTGTACAGCTCGCTGACCGCGCTGCTGGTGGCGACGTATCTCGGTCTGGTGCTGATGTTTCGGCTCGTGCTGAGCCGGCCCTGTTCCAGCCCCTGCGGCCACGGATCCAGTCTCTGGTGGACCGACGGTTCTACCGCAGCCGCTACGACGCCGCACGGACGCGAACGGAGGAGCCTGCCGGTAGCACACGACCCAAGGAGAGAACATGACCAGATTCGAGCACAGCGTGGTGATCGGGCGACCGATCGAGGCCGTGTGGGCCTATCTGATCGACCCCGCCAACAACCCGGCGTGGCAGGGCCCGGTCATCGAGGTTCGTCGCGGCGCCGGTGTTCCACTCGAGGTGGGCAGCGAGATCGAGGAGGTCATGCAGTTCCTCGGACGACGGTTCGATCTCACGTGGGTGGTGACCGCGCTCGAGCCCATGCGACGGTCCGCGGTCCGCACCTCGTCCGGCCCGGTGCCCATGCAGGGAAGCTACAGCTTCGAGCCGGTGGCCGATGGCACCCGGTTCACCCTGGAGACCGAGATGGAGGCACACGGCTTCTTCAAGCTCGCCGAACCCGTGTTCGCACGGATGGCCCGCCGAGAGGGTACGTCGAGCTGCGAGATGGTCAAGGAGCTGCTCGAGGCCGACGCCACCACAGTGTCGCCGTAACGCTCGGTGGACGCGACTGGCCTACAAAGGTCTCACCATGAGCGCACTGACCGGATCCTTCCGCCGCCGCTTCCTCGGCCGGACCACCGAGGTCGGTCGCTCCACGTACGGCGCAGCAGCTCAGCCGGCCGCCCCGACCGACGAGGTCGCTCCGGTCGACATCGCCCCGAACGACCCGCTGCTGGCGTACCTGCAGAGCGCCAGCGGGGCGGTGGACGTCGACGTGCTGGAGCTCGACTCACCGGCACTCGCGGCCCTCAAGGCTGCCGGGGTCAAGCTTGCCGTCCCGCTGGTGAGCCAGGGCGAGCTGATCGGCGTCCTCAACCTTGGTCCGCGCCGCTCCGAGCAGGAGTACTCCGCCGACGACCGCAAGCTGCTGGACAACCTAGCCGCGCAAGCTGCACCTGCGTTGCGGGTCGGTCAGCTCGTGCGTCAGCAGCAGGCCGAGGCCCGCACCCGGCAGCGGTTCGAGCAGGAGCTCGAGGTCGCGCGGCTGATCCAGCAGAACTTCCTGCCCAAGCGGCTCCCGGACCTGCCCGGCTGGGAGGTCGCCGCGTTGTACCGCCCGGCCCGCGAGGTCGGAGGCGACTTCTACGACGTGATCCCGTTGCCCGACGGCCAGGTCGGATTCGTGGTGGGCGACGTCACCGACAAGGGAGTGCCGGCCGCGCTGGTCATGGCCGCCACCCGCAGCGTGCTGCGCGCCTCGGCGCAGCGCCTGGTCGACCCGGGTGCCGTGCTCGAGCGCGTCAACGAGCACCTGTGCCCCGACATGCCCGCGAAGATGTTCGTCACCTGCCTGTACGGCGTCCTGGAGCCCGCGACCGGGCGGTTCCGCTTCGCGAACGCCGGCCACGACCTGCCGTACGTCAAGACGGCCGGCGGATCGGTCGAGCTGAGGGCGCGCGGCATGCCGCTCGGGCTGATGACCGGGATGGCCTACGAGGAGAAGGAGACGGTGCTCGCCCCCGGCGACTCGTTGTTGTTGCACTCCGACGGGGTGGTCGAGGCGCACGACCCCGACGGTGCGATGTTCGGTTTCCCGCGTCTGAAGGAGGCCGTCGCTCGGTATCCCGGTGGCGGCGAGCTGATCGACCTGGTGCTCACCGACCTGCGGGCCCACACCGGGCCCGATGCCGAGCAGGAGGACGACATCACCATGGTCACACTGGCCCGCACTGCGGGTGCCGCGCACGACGCGAAGGGCTCGGTGCCGACGCACCAGCTGGTGGAGTTCGACGTGCCCAGCGCCGAGGGAAACGAACGGCTGGCGCTGGCGAGGGTCAGCACCATCGTCGCTCCGCTCGGCCTTTCCCCGGCGCGGCTCAAGCGCCTCGAGACGGCGGTCGGCGAGGCCACGATGAACGCGATGGAGCACGGCAACGGCTACCGCGCCGACCAGCCGGTCACCGTCCGGGTGCTGACCGGGACAGACCTGGTCCGGGTACAGATCACCGACCACGGTGGCGCCCCGCCCACGCGCGAGACCGAGGTGCCCGACATCGAGGCGAAGCTGGCAGGGCTCCAGCGCCCGCGTGGCTGGGGGCTGTTCCTGATCAAGAACATGGTCGACGAGGCGAACGAGACCAGCGACGGGGGGTTGCACACCCTCGAGCTGGTGATGCACCTCGTCGACCCACCGGTGGCTCGAGGCGAGGGAGACGACGATGACGACGAGTGAGCTGTCGACCACGGTGCGGCGGCGCGATCGGGTCGCGGTGATCGACCTGGTGGGTGGCGTGAACGCACGAGCCGAGCATTCGCTGGACACCGCGTGGGCGGAGGCCGTCCGTGAGCTGCCCGACGCAGTGGTCCTCAACTTCCGGGACGCGGGCTACATCAACTCCACCGGCATCGCGTTGATCGTCGGGTTGCTCGCGAAGGCGCGCGCCCGCGGGGTCCCGATCCGGGCGTACGGCCTGACCCCCCACTACCGCGAGATCTTCGAGATCACCCGCCTGGCGGACTTCCTGGCGATCAACCCCGACGAGGACAGCGCCGTACGCGGTGCGGAGAGGAGCAGCACATGACCGAGGCGACGGCAACGTTCGGCGTACGCCGACACGGAGCGGCGAGTGTGGTCGACATCCAGGGGGACGTGACCTCGGGTTCGGAGGACGTGCTCATGAGCGCCTACGAATCAGCCGGCGACGCCGGGGCGATCGTGCTCAACTTTTCCGACCTCTCGTACATGAACAGTGGCGGTATCGGGTTGCTGGTCACCCTGCTGGTGCGCGCCAACCGGCGCTCTCAGCAGCTGATGGCGTACGGCCTGTCCGATCACTATCGACAGATCTTCGAGCTGACCCGCCTCGACGAGGCCGTCAGCATCCACGACTCCGAGCAGTCCGCGCTCCGCGCAGCCGGCGTCAGGTAGAGGAGGGGAACACCATGGGTGACGTGAATGACAGGACCACCGAGAACGCGATGGACACGGCCGCCGCCGCACGCGACGCGACCTACTGGGCCAAGGCGGTGACCAGGCTGAACGTCTCGGAGGTGCCCAAGGGAGCGATCAACCTCAACGTGACGGGCAAACAGCTGGCTGGGCCGATCCAGGGGTTCGGCAAGATGTGGCAGAAGACCTACCAGGTGCGGCTGCCCCGGGAGCGCGTGTCGGCCACCGACCTGATCGCTACCTGGAAGCAGCGGTTCCCCGACTTCTGGCCCGAGGGCAACCTCTTCTACGGCCCTCTGACCGGCATTGCGCCCGGCGAGGTCGCGCTGCTCAACATGACCCTTCCGGGCGGGATGACGCTGTCGACCGGTGTGATGGTGCTCTACGCCGACGAGGAGTCGTTCACCCTCATGACCCCTCAAGGTCACATGTTCGCGGGCTGGATCACGTTCAGCGCGACCGAACGCGACGGCGAGACGGTGGCCCAGGCGCAGGTGCTGATGCGTGCCTCTGACCCCATCTTCGAGCTGGGCCTGACGTTGGGCGGGCACCGGCAGGAGGACCTGTTCTGGAGCCACACCCTGCGCGAGGTCGCGGCACACTTCGGCGAGGCGGCTGACGTCGACACGCAGGTGGTGTGCGTGGACAAGCGGCGGCAGTGGTCCAGATGGAGCAACGTGTGGCACTCGTCGGCGATCCGGTCGGCCGGCTACATGCTGGGCGCGCCGATCCGCGGTGCGCGAGACCTGGCACGTCGGGGGCGAACGCCCGACTGAGTTCTGCCGGAGACACCCGGCACCCCGTACGGCTAGCGGTCACCCGTCAGACGCCGTACCGCGCCCCGGCACATCGCCCTCGTCACCGACCCGTGCAGGAGCGCCACCGGCGCGAAGTACAACCGTCCACGCCACCCGTGCAGCCGCACCGCCGTCGTCACCCGCAGCAGTCCGGCGTGCGGGTCGACTCCCACCCCGCATCGGAAGTCCAGGTGCACGTCGTCAGCACTAATCAGGGCCTCCTGACCGGTCACGGCGTCAACGGCGAAGACGTCCGGCTGCGCCGGGGGGATGTCGACGAGGCTGACCATCCGCTCGCGCAGCCAGAACAGCGCGCCGACCCACCGGACAGAGCGGACGTCGAACACGGCACGCGCCCAGACCGCCGGGTCCTCCGGCACACCCCCGGCAACGTCACGACGACGACGTCGGCCCAGTCGGGCTGCGGCAGCGACTGGAGGGCGAGCGAGACCAGCTGTGGTTGCGGCGTGGTGTTCGGGGACGAGGGAGTCACGGTCGGGAACCTCCGTACGGGACCGAATGTTCTACCCTACGCTACCGTATGGTCATGCCTCAACGTAAGCCCCGGCTTACCCGGGGCGACTGGGTCCTGGCGGGTCTGGCTGCGCTCGGCCGCGATGGCCTCGGCGCCGTGGCGATCGAGCCGGTGGCCCGCTCGTTGGGGCTGACGAAGGGCTCCGGCTACTGGCACTTCAGCTCTCGAGCCGATCTCGTCGACGCGGTGTTGGCTGCGTGGCTCGACGTGGCGACCGACCGGGTGGTCAGCGCGGTCCAAGCCACTGGCGGCTCCCCTCGGGAACGCCTCGGGCGCCTGCTCGAGACGGTGCTCTCCGAGGAGGTCCGGTATCCCGGCTTCCTGATGCTGCAGACCGCCCCGACCGCCCGGTCCGTGGTCGAGACGTCCACGCACAGACGCATCGGCTACGTCCGGCAGCTCCTGGTCGAGGCGGGTGTCCCGCGGAGCGAGGCCGGGCGCCGAGCGCTGCTGGTCTACACGTCGTACCTCGGCTACGCGGTGCTCGCCCAAGCGGCGCCTGGGTCCTTGCCGCGCGGGGTGCGGCAGCGCCGAGAGCTCCAGACCACGATGCTCGCCGCTGCCCTGGGTGAAAGCTGACTGCTCCCCGCATCACCGGGCTGTACGGGCGGTGTGATGGACTCGGCGTTCCTGATCCGCGACCTCTCAGGTGGTGCGTGTGGCCGCCCGCCACGAGCAGACCGTCCCTGCTGTGATGCCGGTTCGCCGCATCGGCATCCCGCTGCTGGCCGTGCTGGTGCTCGGGGGCGTTGCCTCCAGCAGCTTGACCGACGACCCGCAGCGTGGGACCGCCCGTGCACCCGAGACGTCGACCTGGGCCGTGGCCAGCGGGGAGCCGGCGTCCCCGGCCGCGGCCGGCGAGGAGCCGGTGCGGCTGGACGACCTGAGCATCTCCCGGTCCGGTGAACGTCCTGCGGTGACGCTGCAGCCCGCGCCGCCTGTCGGTACGGCCGTGGGACAAGCCAGCATCGACCTGCAACCGCGGTGGCTGAGCGCCGACCTCAACGTCTGGAGCGGCCCGGGTGAGCACACCCGACTGCTCCTGGTGCTCGACGAGGGCGAACGGGTGGGCGTGACCGGCCAGGTCCGGGGGGACTGGGCGCAGATCGCCCAGGACCGGCAACTGGTCTGGGTGCGCGCGGTCTACCTCGCCGACGAAAAGCCAGAGCCGGATAGGCCGGAGGAGTCGCAGCCGGACGAGCCGGATGAGCCGGGCGAGGCGGCCGCGCCGGACGAGCCCGCCGAGCCGGACGAGCCGGATGAGCCGGACGAGGCGGTCACCGACGGGCCGTGCGCCGACGGTTCCGGTGTCGAGAGCGGTCTGGTGCCCAACGCGATCTCCGTCTACCGCGCCATCTGTGCCGCCTTCCCCGAGGTCAGCTCCTGGGGCGGGCTGCGCCCGGGCGACGACGGCTTCCACGGGTCCGGTCAGGCGGTCGATGCCATGGTCTCCGACTCCGCCCAGGGCGACGCAGTCGCCGCCTACGTCGTGCAGAACGCCTCGGAGCTGGGCGTCAGCGAGATCCTGTGGGCGCAGCAGATCTGGACCGCGGAACGCAGTAGCGAGGGCTGGCGACCGGTGGAGGACCGGGGCTCGGTCACCGCGAACCACTACGACCACGTGCACGTCTCGGTGTACTGA
>JACCXZ010000138.1 GCA_013696745.1 Nocardioidaceae bacterium
AGCCGCTGCCTCTGCAGGGAGACGAGCGCGAACTCCTGGTCGCCTTCCTCGACTGGCACCGCCAGACGTTCGAGCTCAAGTGCGCCGGGGTGCCGCACGAGCGGCTGTCCGAGAAGGGCATCCCGCCCTCAGGACTCAGCCTGCACGGCCTGCTCCGTCACCTCACGGGTGTCGAGCGGTGGTGGTTCCGCCAGCAGTTCGCCGGTGAGGACGTACCGATGATCTACTACTCCGACGACGACCCCTACCAGGACTTCGACGCCCTCGACGGCGACGTCGAGGAAGCCCTGACTCTGTGGCGGTCGGAGTGCGACCGCTCCCGCGAGATCGTCGCCGCCGCGTCCTCCCTGGACCAGACGGGCACGCTGGTGCGCAGCGGCGAGACGTTCTCGTTGCGTCGGCTGCTCCTCTACCTGAGCGCCGAGTACGCCAGGCACAACGGCCACGCGGACCTGCTTCGCGAACGCATCGACGGCAGGACCGGGCACTGAGTCGTTCGTGGGGGAGCCGGGATCCGGACGTCGGTGAGCCCAAGCTGCGCAGCCTGGACGCCATCCATCTCGCCAGCGCCCCGCTGATCCGCGCCGAACTCTCCGGCTTCGTCGCATACGACCCGTCCTCGGACCACTCCTGGGAGTCCCAGCGGTCCTTGTCTTCCTCGGACAGGTCGTCGTAGCGGATGCCCGCGCACGGGTACTTCAGCGGGACCGAAACCGCCTTTGGCGGCACGAGGTACCCCTCCGCGACGGCTTCGTCGAGCGGGCACGCCGTCCTCGAGGTGGAACAAGCTGTACGTGTTGCGGTCGACCTCGTCCTTGGGCGTAGCCGTCAGTCCGACGAGCAGCGAGTCGAAGTAGCTGAAGATCGCGCGGTACTGCTGGTACACCGAACGGTGCGCCTCGTCGATGACGACGAGGTCGAAGTAGCCGGGCCCGAACCGTCGCCCGGCGCCGCTGACGTCGTTGATCAGCCCCGTCATCGTCGGGTACGTGCAGACGTACACCCGTCCGTCAGTGGCCTTCTCGGTCACCAGGTTGACGGTGGCGGCTGCGGGCAGGTGCGCCTTGAACGCGTTGGCCGCCTGGTTGACCAGCGCCACCCGGTCGGCCAGGAACAGCACCCGCTTGTCCCAGTTGGCCCGCATCAACTGGTCGACCAGGGCGATGACGGTGCGGGTCCTGCCGGCCCCGGTGGCCATCACGACCAGCGCGTCGCGCTGCTGGGACTCGAACGCGGCACCGATCGCCCGGATCGCCCGCTGCTGGTAGTTCCGCTCGACGATGCCCGCGTCGATCACGGTGTCGCGCAGCGGCAGCCGGGTCAGGCGGCGTTGCACCAGCGTCGCGAGCTCGGCCTTGGTGTGGAAACCCGCCACCTGCCGGGGCGGGTAGTGGCTGTCGTCCAAGATCCAGTGCTCGTAGCCGTTGGTGCAGAAGATGACCGGCCGCTGCCCGTACGCCTGCTTCAGGCAGTCGGCGTAGAGCTTGGCCTGCTGGCTGCCGATCGCCGGGTCCTTGCGGGTGCGCTTGGCCTCGATCAGCGCCAGCGGCAGGCCGCCTTGAGCAGCAGGTCGATGAACAGGTCAGGGGTGGCTGCCTCGTCGTAGTCGTGGTCGTCGGGGGCCTCGGCGTGGCGGCCTTGGCTGCGACGACTTCGGCCTGCAGTGCGGCGATCTGGGCGTCGTGGTCAGCGCGCTGTTGGCGCTCGGCGTCGAGCTCCTCGTCCCGTCGCGCGAGGTCTGTTGCCAACTGCTGCAACTGGTGCTGGGTCTGGACCCGCGCGGCCGCGACATCGGCCGCGGCAGCACCGCAGGGTCCAACGCGATGCCGGCGTTGCCGTGATCTGCTCGATCACCTCGAGCGGGTTGGAGATCCCCCCGGACCAGAAACGCGTCCCAGATCTTGTCGATCTTGCCCTTGAGCTCACCGGTGATCACCGCGGCAGGCTGCCCGTGCGGCGGATGAGGTGCTCGTGAAACTTGGGCGCGGTGTACTCGTACTGGCCCTTCTGCACTCGGTAGAGCACACCCTGCTCGGTGAGCCGACCCATGAGGACGTTGATGTTGCCGTCGCTCTTGGCGCTGCGTTGCCTGATGTCGGCGGTCTCCAGCGGCGGGTAGGTGCAGGCCGCCGTCGCGAGGAGCAGGTCCTGCTCGCTCGCAGTGAGCGTCTCGATCCGCCCGGCATAGAACTCGTCGTCCAGGCGCTCGTAGGTGTCCGCCTCGATCGGGAAGGCATCCCTCGCCGGGCCAGGGTTGCCCACCAGCTCACCGATGTGCTCGCCGCGGAACATGCGTTCTGAGTACGTCCGCGCTCGCTGCAGGTTAGCTCGAAGAGTGGGCAGACCGCACATGACCAGCGCCAGGGGTAGGCCGGCCTCCTGGAGTGCATTGACAGCGGACCTAGTAGATCTTTGCTATGTCTGCCGTGCCGAGACTGGTCGCCTACAACCGGAACCATGTGGCGCCCCTGCCCGGTCCGTCGACGTCGACGCGGCCCTCCGAGCGGAGCTCGTCGAGGGCGTTGGGATGGTCCGTCGCTGATGCCCGGCAAAGCCGCGCGCACGTCGGCGATCCGGAAGCGATCGGGTGACTGCACCAGCACGTAGGCCTTGACCCGGTTGCGCTTGGCCCCGCCGTCAGGGGAGGCTGCTCGCTGTCCAAGAAGTTCGTAGGCGACGCCGACCTGTCGGACTAGGTATATCAGCCAGGGCCATGGGTCGTGACGTCCCTTCTTGTCAACGGGCGGTGGACTCCAGGAGTGCCGCGTAGTAGCCGTCCACGGTTCCGCGACCAAGCTGCTCCAGGCTCACGTACCTGGCGACCCCGTGTCCGGCCTCAGCACGACGAGCCGACTCAAGACGTCGCTTGCGATGAGGTCTTGAGGTCCGAGTGTGAGGTTTTGGCGCAGCGTTGAGCCTCGTCGGCATGTCACGCGACGTTCTGTCGGTAGTCATCGCTAGCGTCGTCGTCAACGACGGGAGGATCACGGTGGGAGTAAACAACCGGCAGCGACGGGCCGCGAAGCGGCGCAAGAAGACCAGCGCAGGCGCAGAGCATTCCGGCCGGACCGGTGGCCGGCGTGGCGCCTGGTACGGATCTGGGTCAGGGCAGGACGAGTGGTCTGACCCGTGGGCCGGCAGCCGCGCCGCGCATGAGGACGCGGCGGCGGCCGGGCTGGTGCTGCGGGCGTTGGCTGAAGTCGAGGCCGATCCCCGGACGGCGCAGGCGGCGGCCGAGCATCTCGTTGACCAAGCTTCGGTGCTGACTCCGGGCGTGCTGGCCCGCACCGTCCAGGGGATCTCCGGCGACATGGTCCGGTGCATCCTGGCAGCCGGCTGGACACCGGCGGACCTTGGTGAGATCGTCCGCCGCAGCCTGTCCGCTCGG
>JACCXZ010000195.1 GCA_013696745.1 Nocardioidaceae bacterium
CGCGGCGATGGCCAGTCCGGCGATGGGGTCGGCCCCGACCAGCCAAGCGTGGCATTGAGCAGCAGACCCACCAGCAGCATCGCCGACAGGTGGGCGTGCAACTAACTCAGCGGGCGAGCCTCGGGAAACGTCCGTTCAACTCATAACTATCTCTCGTCAATTCGCAGGACGTTCGATAATCCGCTTGCTTCTCGTCAGTATCAGATCAGACATAGGCAAAACGGTGCTGACCAATCCAGCATCTCCTGCTCGTCCTTCTTGCCGCCGATCCTGGCCTCTCCGCTCAAGCCGGCGTCATGCATGTCGCGTCACGATCTGCCGATCTGCCGATCTGCCTCGAAGCGCACACTGCTGCTGATCAGGCATGATGCTCCGGATGCCCTCGTCCCCATGCACCGCTCGCGTCGTCGTGCTGGCCGGTCCGTCCGGCTCGGGCAAGACCCGGCTGGCCGCGCGGCTGCGTCTGCCCGTGCTGGCCCTCGACGACTTCTACCCCGACGGCAGCGACCCGCTGCTGCCCCATCTGCAAGCAGGTGCGACGGGCAGCCTCATCGACTGGGACCACCCGGATTCCTGGGACGCCGACCGGGCTCTCGCCGCGCTCCGGACGCTGTGCCTCACCGGTCGCGTCGACGTGCCCGTATACGACATCTCCCGGGACGGGTGCGTGGGCCACCGCGAGTTCACCCTCGGAGCATCGTCGTACCTGGTCGCCGAGGGGATCTTCGCCGCGGAGATCGTCCCCGCCCTGCGCCACCGGGGGCCTGCTGGCTGCTGCTGTGTGCGTCCGCCATCGCAGGATCGTGGCGTTCGTCCTGCGGTTGGCACGCGACCTGCGTGAGCACCGCAAGCCACCGCACGTCCTGGTGACCCGCGGCTGGCGGCTGATGCGGGCGGAACCGCGGATCGTGGCTCGGATGCGCGCGCAGGGGTGCGAGCCGATGTCACCGCGGCGTGCCGAGCGGACGCTGCGCGGCCTCGTCGACGCCGCGGTTCAGGCCCCTAGCACGGCGTAACCGGGTTTGATGACGTCGTCGATCAGCGCGAGCCGGCGGTCGAACGGCCAGAACGCACTCTTCATGGCGTTGATGGTGAACCACCGCAGGTCGTCCAACCCGTAGCCGAACGCCTCGGCGAGCAGGGACATCTCCCGCGTCATGCTGGTGCCGCTCATCAGCCGGTTGTCGGTGTTCACTGTCACCCGGAAGCGCAGCTCGGTGAGCAGGCCGATCGGGTGCTCGGCGATGGAGCCGGCCGCCCCGGTCTGCACATTGGAGCTGGGGCACATCTCCAGCGGGACGCGCTTGTCCCGTACGTACGCGGCGAGCCGGCCGAGTCGTACCTCGTCACCTTCCGCGTCGACGTCGTCGATGATGCGCACACCGTGGCCGAGGCGGTCCGCGCCGCACCACTGCAACGCCTGCCAGATCGACGGGGTGCCGAACGCCTCGCCGGCGTGGATGGTGAAGTGCGCGTTCTCACGCTGGAGGTACTCGAAGGCGTCGAGGTGGCGGGTGGGAGGGTAGCCCGCCTCGGCACCGGCAATGTCGAAGCCGACGACGCCTTGGTCGCGGTTGGCGACAGCTAGCTCGGCGATCTCCATCGACCGCGCCGCGTGCCGCATCGCGGTCAGCAGCTGGCGGGCCACGATCGGCGTGCCGGCCCGGCGGGCCGCGTCCTCACCTTCCGCGAAGCCCCGGCCGACCGCTTCGACTACCTGCTGCAGGGTCAGGCCGCCGGTGAGGTGCTGCTCGGGGGCGTACCGGATCTCGGCGTAGACCACGCCGTCGGCGGCGAGGTCCTCGACGCACTCGAGTGCGACCCGCCGGATGGCGTCGGCGTCCTGCATGACGGCCACCGTGTGCTCGAACGTCTGCAGGTAGCGCTCGAGGCTGCCGGAGTCGGCCGACTCGCGAAACCATCGGCCCAGGCCGTCGGGGTCGGTGACCGGCAGCTCATGACCACCGCGGGCTGCGATGTCGACGACGGTCGCGGGACGCAGACCGCCGTCGAGGTGGTCGTGCAGGAGCACCTTCGGGGCCTGGCGGATCACATCGGTGGGCGGCCCGATCGCGTGGTCGGTGTCGGTCGGCATGACCGGAGTCTGTCAGGTGGTCGCGGGAACCCGGTCGATGACCACGTCGCGTGCCGGAGGCGCGTCCGCATGGATGTCGACGGCGTCCTGGAGCGCGGCCAGCGCCCGTTCGAAGCGCTCCGGGGTGTCGGTGTGCAGCGTGAGCAGTGGTTCCCCGGCCCGGACCGGGTCACCATGCTTGGCGTGGATCTCCACCCCGGCGCCGGCCTGCACCGCCTCCCCCTGACGCGCTCGTCCGGCACCGAGCCGCCACGCCGCCACGCCGACCGACAGGGCGTCGAGACGGCTGAGCACGCCGTCGCTGTCCGCCCTCAGCACCTCGCTCTCGCGGGCCACCGGGAGGGTGCCGTCCGGATCCCCACCCTGAGCTGCGATCATCGCCCGCCACACATCCATCGCCGACCCGTCGGCCAGCTTCTCGGCCGGGTCGACGTCGCTGCGACCGGCGCCGATGAGCATCTCCCGCGCCAGCGCCAGCGTCAGCTCCACGACGTCGCCGGGACCGCCGCCAGCGAGCACCTCGACCGACTCGCGGACCTCCAGCGCGTTGCCCGCGGTGAGACCCAGTGGCGTCGACATGTCGGTGAGCAGGGCGACCGTGTGCACACCGGCGTCCTCACCCAGGGCCACCATCGTCTCGGCCAGCTCACGCGCATCGTCGAGCTCCTTCATGAACGCGCCCGAGCCGACCTTGACATCGAGCACCAACGAACCGGTGCCCTCCGCGATCTTCTTGCTCATGATCGAGCTCGCGATCAGCGGGATCGCCTCCACCGTGCCGGTGACGTCGCGCAGGGCGTACAGCTTCTTGTCGGCGGGGGCCAGCCCGGACCCTGCGGCGCACACGACCACCCCCACGGACTCCAGCTGCTCCATCATCGCCTCCTTGGACAGCGACGCCTGCCAGCCCGGGATGGATTCCAGCTTGTCGAGGGTGCCACCGGTGTGGCCGAGGCCACGACCCGACAGCTGGGGCACCGCCACCCCACAGGCCGCCACCAGCGGCGCCAGCGGCAGCGTGATCTTGTCGCCGACGCCGCCGGTCGAGTGCTTGTCCGAGGTCGGGCGGGACAGCGAGGAAAAGTCCATCCGCTCGCCGCTGGCGATCATCGCCGCCGTCCAGCGGGCGATCTCGCGACGGTCCATGCCGCGGATCAGGATGGCCATCGCGAGCGCCGACATCTGTTCGTCGGCCACCGCGCCGCGAGTGTAGGCGTCCACGACCCAATCAATCTGGTCATCGTCGAGCGGATGCCCGTCCCGCTTGGTGCGGATGACGTCGACGGCGTCGTGTGACTCGGCCATGGGTACTCCTCGGGTCGCGGCGAAACTCACGGATGGGCGGGGTGGAACTCACGGATGGGCGGGGATGCTCTGGTAGCCGCGCAGGACGAAGGTAGTCCGCTGCACCGGCTGCCCGCTCAGCGTCAGGTCCGGATATCGGTCGAGCAGGGCCCGCAGCGACACCGCGAGCTCCATCCGGGCCAGGGGCGCACCGAGGCAGAAGTGCACGCCCATGCCGAAGCCGACGTGCGGGTTCGGATCGCGGCGCACGTCGAGGCGGTCGGCGTCGGCGAACCCGGTGCCACTGAACACCTGCTCGTCGCGGTTGGCCGATCCCATGAGCGCGGCCACCTGCTGTCCCTGGCGCAGCCGGACACCGGCCACCTCGACATCTCGAGCTGCGGTCCGCTCGAAGAGTTGCAGCGGCGCGTCGTACCGGATCAGCTCCTCCAGCGCCGTCGTCACTGCCACCTCGCCGGCGGCGACGTCGGCCAGCTGGTCGCGGTGGCGCAACAGGGCCACCATCCCGTTGCCGAAGGCGTTGACCGACGCCTCGTGCCCGGCGTTGAGCAGCAGCACCACCGACGCGACCAGCTCGTCCTCACTGAGCCGGCCGGCTGCGTCCCGTGCCGCGACGAGGTCGGAGAGCAGGTCTGTGCCGGGGTGCACCCTCCGGGAGGCGAGATGCTCGCGGACGTACGCGGCGAAGTCCGTGCTGGCCCGGACGGCCGCCTGCTCCCGCTCCGGCGAGCGCTGCATCTCATACATCGCCACGATGGCCTGGCTCCAGTCGCGCAGCAACCTCCGGTCGCCGGCCGGCACCCCGAGCAGCTCGGCGATCACCGCCACCGGCAGCGGCTCGGCGTAGTCGCGGACCAGGTCGAAGGAGCCGTGCGGGACGGCATCGAGCAGTCCCGCCGCGATCTGCTCCACCCGCGGTCGCAGCCGCTCGACATGGCCGCGCGCGAACGCCTTCGCCACCAGGCGGCGCAGCCGGGTGTGCGCCGGCGGCTCGTTCTCCATCATCTGGTGGCGGTGCAGGGTGTTGAACGGCTCGAACGTCTCGCCGGGCTCGCGGTCGCGCCACAGCCGCCCGAGCGCACGTTCGCGCAGCACGGCGGACACCGCGGCGTGCGTGGTGGCCAGCCACATTCCGCTGGCCCCGATCCCACCGGCCTCGGTCCCACCGGGCTCGTGCCACAGCATCGGGCCACGGTCGCGCAGCGCGGTCAGGATGGGGTACGGGTCGGCGACGAAATCCGGTGCGGTGAGGTCCAGGTCGTCGGGGGCCCGCTGCGCGGTGGGCAGATTCACCGGTCGGTCAGGTCGTCCACGCCGAACGCGAGCGGCAGCAGCTCGGCCATGGTGAGCACACCACGCTCGGTCAGCACCAGCATGCCGGGTCCGCCGTTCTCCCAGAGCAGCTGGCGGCACC
The DNA here is from genome assembly GCA_013696745.1 of Nocardioidaceae bacterium. Taxonomy (GTDB): domain Bacteria; phylum Actinomycetota; class Actinomycetes; order Propionibacteriales; family Nocardioidaceae; genus JACCXZ01. Next base: position 4,815 of record JACCXZ010000195.1, read on the forward strand.
GGCCGCAGGCCATCAGCAGGGTGCCGGAGCGGTCGACGCACACCACTGCGACCAGCCGGCCCCCACCGCTGGCGTGCAGTGCCGAGACCATGCCGCACTCGGCGCACAGCGCCACCCCGTAGGCGGCGTTCTCCACGTTGCAACCGACCACGACGCGTCCGTCGTCGACGAGGCCGGCGACACCGACCGCGAAGTTCGAGTACGGGGCGTAGGCGCGGCGCATGACGTCGGTGGCGCGGGCCTGTAGCTCGGTCCAGTCGACCTCGTCGGCCGACGGCGTCGTTGTCTCGTCGGTCATCCGGCTGACCCCCTGCGGTAGGGCAACCCGTCGGCCGCCGGCATGCGTAGTCGTTGGGAAGCCATCGCCAGCACGAGCAGCGTGACGACGTAGGGCGTCATGCCGGTGAGGTCACCCGGGACGGTGTCGGTCGTGCGGTACCAGATGCCGGCACCGACGCCGATCAGGAACGATGCGATCGCCAGCCCACGTTCGGCGCGTCGCCACTGCCAGATGGCCAGCGCGATGAGGAGGACGGATACGAGCAGCAGCAGGGCGTGCACGGACTCACCGCCGCTGCGCAGCCGGACGGTGTCGGAGTAGCCGAACAGCAGCGACCCGGTCAGCAGCCCGCCGGGGCGCCAGTTGCCGAAGATCATCGAGGCCAGGCCGATGTAGCCACGTCCGCCGGTCTGTCCCTCGTTGTAGACGTTGGACGACACGAGGACGAGGAAGCCGCCCCCCAGGCCGGCCAACCCACCCGAGACAATGACGGCGATGAACTTGTAGAGGTAGACGTTGACACCGAGGGACTCCGCCGCGACCGGGCTTTCGCCGCAGGAGCGCAGTCGCAGGCCGAAGGCTGTGCGCCACAGCACGTAGTAGGTCAGCACGAACAGCGACAGACAGATCAAGGTGAGCACGGACATGCCGTTGACGAAGGCCTGCAGGAAGGCCGCCAGCTCGGACACGAAGAAGATGTCGCGGCTCGCGAGGTCGCCCAGCGGATCGGCCAGTGCGTCGATGGTGATGGCCGGCAGGTCCGGTACGCGCGGGGACGTGGACGGGCCACCACCGGGCACGCCGTCGAAGGACAGCGCCGCGAGGTAAGCCACCGCACCGACCGCGATGATGTTGATGGCCACACCGGAGACGATGTGGTTGACCCCAAAGGTCACGGTCGCGAGCGCGTGGATCAGGCCTCCGACGGCGCCGCAGGCGATCGCTCCGACGATGCCCTGCCAGGGGTCGTAGAAGTAGCCGAAGTAGCCGGCCCCGAAGGTGCCGAGGATCATCATGCCCTCGAGACCGATGTTGACGATGCCCGCACGCTCGGCCCACAGGCCGCCCAGGCCGGCCAGGCCGATCGGGATGGCCGCGGCGATGGTCGCGCTGATGGTGCCCGAGGACGCAACGTCGCCGGCACCGGTGACCACGCGCAGCAGCGCGAGCACGAGCAGCAGCCCGGCGACACCCAACAGCACGAGAGGCAGAGTGATCCGCCGCGTGCGCCGGGGCGCCGGTGTCGACGGTGTCTCGACAGTGTCGGTGGAGACACTCATGTTCGGGCCACCTCCTTGTCGCCGGGTCCGCCGCGACCGGCACCGGCGTCGCCGCCCGTACCGAGGTCACGACCGGCCTGCCGCTGCTCGAGCCGGGAGCCGAAGCGGGCGACGACCTCGTACACGATGACCACCGCGAGGACGATGACGCCCTGCATGATGTCCACGATCTGGGGGGACACGCCGACCACGATCTGCAGCGGGTTGGCCTGCTCCTCGAGGAACGCGAACAGCAACGCACCGAGGACGATGCCGATGGCGTTGTTGCGGCCGAGCAGCGCGATCGCGATACCGGCGAAGCCCAGACCGGACTGGAAGGTGACGCCGTAGGTGTACGCGTCACCGAACAGGATCGGCAGACCCACCAGGCCGGCAACAGCCCCCGACAGCAGCATCGAGATCACGATCATCCGCTTGACGTCGACACCGCTGGCGACGGCGGCGGTCTCGGACTGGCCGGTCGCCCGCAGGTCGAAGCCGAAGCGGGTCCGGTTGATGACGACGGAGTACGCGATGCCCACGACCGCAGCGATGATCACGAACCCGTAGACCTCGTTGGAGGCGCCCGGCAGCGGGAACCCGCCGATCCAGCTGTCGGAAGGGATCTCGCGGGTCCCGATGTCGTTGCTGCCCTCCTCGCGCACGGCTAACTTGCGCAACAGGTAGGCGACCAGGCCGGTGGAGACTGCGTTGAGCATGATCGTGCTGATCACCTCGCTGACGCCCCGTGTCACGCGCAGCAGGCCGGCGATCCCGGCCCACAACGCACCCACGGCCATCGCCGCGACGATCGCGAACGCGGTGTTGAGGTAGCCGGGCAGCCACGCTTCACCGGCCACGACTGCGGCGACGAACGCCGCGATACGGTACTGGCCGTCGACACCGATGTTGAACAGGTTCATCCGGAAGCCGATGGCCACCGCGATGCCGGACAGGTAGTAGACGCTGCCGGCGTTGATGATGTTGACCAGATTGCGCGGCTCGGGCCAGGACAGGATCTGGTCCCAGACGTCCCCGGCCGGGTCGCCGGCGATCTCCAGGACCAGCGTCGTCACGGCGTAGGCGAGCAGCAGCGCCAGCGCGGGTGCCGCGAGCAGCAGACCGAGCCGGGTCAGCCGGGCCTGCAGGGCGCTGGACATCAGCCGGCACCGGTCATGGCGGACCCGAGCTGTTGCGGCGTGACCGTGGAGGGATCGAACTCCCCGACCAGCTGCCCGCGCAGGATGACCTCGATGCGGTCGGACAGACCGATGAGCTCGTCGAGGTCGGCAGAGATCAGCAGCACCGCGAGGCCGGCCCGCCGGGCGGTCCGGATGTGGTCCCAGATCGCACCCTGGGCGCCGATGTCCACGCCACGTGTCGGGTGCGCCGCGACGAGCAGGACCGGTTCCCCGCTCATCTCCCGCCCGACGATGAGCTTCTGCTGGTTGCCACCGGACAGCGCCCGCGCGATCGTGTCGATGCCCGGGGTCCGCACGTCGTACGCGTCGACTATGCGCTGCGTGTCGGCGCGCGCTCCTGCCGCGTCGACGAAGGGTCCCTTCGCGTTGGGCTTGCGGCCCTGGTGGCCGAGCACCCGGTTCTCCCACAACGGCGCGTCCAGCAGCAGTCCGTGCCGGTGCCGGTCCTCCGGGATGTAGCCGATACCAGCCTCTCGTCGCTGACGGGTGTGCAGCGAGCTGATGTCCCGGCCCGCGAGCAGTACGGTCCCGGTGACGCCGGAGCGCATCCCCATGATCGCCTCGACGAGCTCGGCCTGCCCGTTGCCCTCGACACCGGCAACCCCCAGGATCTCTCCGGCGTGGATGGTGAAGCTGATGGCATCGAGCAGGTTGCGTCCGTCGCCGGGAAGGGTCAGGTCGAGGACCTCCAGCATCTCGCGGTCGGTGACCGTGGAGAACTCCGTCGAAGGGCTGGGGAGCTCCGAGCCGACCATCATCTCGGCCAGCTGAGCGGAGGTCACGCTGGAGGCTCCCACCGAGTCGACCGTCGTCCCGCGCCGGATGACGGTCACGTCGTCGGCGACGGCGAGCACCTCGTCCAGCTTGTGGGAGATGAAGATCACCGTGAGCCCCTCGCTCGTGAGCTCACGCAGGTTACCGAACAGCTCGTCGACCTCCTGCGGCACCAACACCGAGGTCGGCTCGTCGAGGATGATGGTGCGTGCGCCCCGGTAGAGCACCTTGAGGATCTCGATCCGCTGACGCGCACCGACACCGAGCTCGGACACCAGCCGGTCGGGCTCGACCCCGAGTCCGTACGCGTCGGAGATCTCGACGATCCGGCGGCGCGCCTTGGCCCCGATGCCGTGCAGCTCCTCGGCGCCGAGGGCGACGTTCTCCAGCACGGTGAGGTTGTCGGCGAGCATGAAGTGCTGGAAGACCATGCCCACGCCGACCTTGATCGCGTCGGACGGGGAGGAGAAGGACACCTGGGCGCCGTCCACCTCGATGCGGCCGGAGTCCGGCTTCTGCACGCCATACAGGATCTTCATCAGCGTCGACTTGCCGGCGCCGTTCTCACCGACGATGGCGTGCACCGTGCCCCGCCGGACGTCGATGTCGACGTCGTGGTTGGCGATGACGCCGGGGAAGGTCTTGCCGATGCCCCGGAGCCGGACAGCGACGTCGATGTCCTGCTCCAGGGCGTGGGCGGTGTTCACGAGGCCGGTTCGGTCGGGACCTCGATCTCTCCGTCGATGATCTGCTGCTTGTAGTCGTCGAGGTCGTCGGTGATGTCGTCGACGAAGCCTCCGCTGGTGGAGTAGCCCACCCCGTCGACCGACAGGTCGTAGACCTGCTCCCCGGTGGGGATCTCACCGGCATCGACCTCGCTCAGGTAGTCGTACACCGCGATGTCGATGCGCTTGAGCATCGAGGTGAGGATGACGTCCTGCACCGACGGGTCGGCGGTGACGTACTGGTCGGAGTCCACGCCGATGGCCATGCCGTCGGAGGCGGCTGCCGCCTCGAAGACACCGGCACCGGAGCCTCCGGCCGCCTGGTAGACGATGTCGGCGCCACCGTCGAACATGCCCTGAGAGGCGGTCCGGCCCTTGGCGGGGTCACCGAAGCCGGAGAAGTCCGGTGGCTCGGTGAGGTACTGGACGTCGACCTCGATCTCTGGGTTGACCGCCTCTGCGCCGGCGACGTACCCGGCTTCGAACTTGTTGATCAAGGGCACGTTGACACCGCCGACGAAGCCGATCTGGTCGGTCTCGCTCTTCATGGCGGCTGCGGCACCCACCAGGAACGAGCCCTGCTCCTCGGCGAACAGGACGTTGGTGATGTTGTCTCCGGTGGCGTCGGCGGAGTCGATCAGCACGAAGTTGCTGTCGGGGTACTCCTCGGCGACCTTGGCGACCGACGGGGCGTAGGCGAAGCCGACTGCGATGATCGGGTCGATCTCGGCGTCGGCGAACGTGCGGAGGCGCTCCTCACGGGCCGACTCGGGCTCGCCGTCCGCAGCTTCGCCCTCCTCGGTGTTGAAGCCGAACTCGCAGGCGGCCTGGTCCATGCCGGCCGCGGCAGAGTCGTTGAAGGACTGGTCTCCGCGGCCACCCACGTCGTAGGCCATGCCGATGGTCATGTCACCGGGCTCGACGCACTTGTCGCCGTTGTCGCCGGTCTCACCGGTCTCACCGTTACTGCCGGTGTCGTCTTCCTCGGTGTCGGTGCGGGATCCGCAACCGGCCGCGAGCGCAAGGCTCATACCGGCAACGACGACGAGCTGGGATGTGCGACGCAAGGCGCCTCCTCGAACGGGCGGGATCGCTCCCGCGGACTCGTCGGGAGCCTAGACGCCGCGACGACCCCGACGAGCCGAATGTGGCGCAACGACCCGACTCGATACTCGTTCGTTACCTGTGCCGCGGCGCAGCGACCTGGGGCACCGGCGCACTCAGCGGATCTCGGCCTCCATGGCACGCAGGGCGGCCGCGGCGAGCAACTTCGCCCCGCCACCGACCGCCTGCTCGTTGATGCGCAGGCTGCCTTGATGCAGGTCGTACGTGCGCCCACCCGGCGTCCGGGTGCCGAGCCGGCCCATGGCACCGGGAACCGACTCGAGGTACCACGCGAAGTCCTCGCCGCCGAGGCTCTGGCTGGTGGATGCCGGGGCGTCCGGGCCCAGGACGTCCACCGCCGCGGCCCGCAGGACCGCAGTCGCGGCTGCCGCGTTGACGACCGGCGGCACCCCGCGCACGTACGTCACCTCCGTCGTGACGCCGTACGGGACCACCAGCTCGCGGATCAGCGTGCGGACCAGCTGCTCGGACTCGTGCCAGGCCGCCACGTCCAGCATCCGCAGAGTTCCGGACATCTCCCCGGCCGCGGGGATCACGTTGTGCGTGACACCGGCCTGCACCCGCCCCCACACCAGGGACGCGCCCGCTCGCGGATCGAGTCGCCGCGACAGCGCCGACGGGAGCTGGGTGATGAGGACGCCGACCGCGTACGTGAGGTCCTCGGTCAGATGCGGCCGGGAGGTGTGTCCGCCGCGGCCGGACAGTCGCACGGTGAGGGCGTCCGCGGCGCCGGTGAGGGCGCCTTCACGCAGCCCGACGCGGCCGACGTCGAGCGAGGGGTCGCAGTGCAGCGCGAACACCGAGTCGACGTCGGCCATGGCGCCGCTGCCCATGACCTCGTGCGCCCCCCCCGGCATGATCTCCTCGGCCGGCTGGAACACCAGCCGCACCCGACCGGGCAGCTGGCCCGCGGCGTGCAGGTCGGCCAGCGCGACCCCGGCGCCGACCAGCGCAGCCGTGTGGACGTCGTGCCCGCACGCGTGCGCCACGCCGGGGACGGTGGACCGCCACGGATCTCCGGTGAGGTCGTCCACCGGCAGGGCGTCGAGATCGGCCCGCAGGCCGACGAGTGGGCCCGCACGGCCGATCGTGGCCACCAGCCCGGAGGTGGGCAGCAGCTCGACCTCGACGCCGGCCGACGCCAGCCGTTGCGCCACCACGGCCGTGGTCCGTGTCTCGGTCCAGGCCAGCTCGGGGTGGGCGTGCAGGTCGCGTCGGAAGGCGATCAGCTCGGCGCTGAGATCCTCGACGGCAGCGATCAGCGACCGAAGTCCGAGCGGGGCCGGAGGGCGGACGGGTGCGCCGTCGAGGGCTGACAGGGGGCCGGGCGATACGGGCATCCGCCGAGGCTATCGTCCGGCCCCCCGCGCGCGACGGAGCCATCGCCGACTTACGAGAAAGGGTTGACCCGGTCGGGTGTCGTTGGCCCCTACTCGTAAGTCGGCGAGGAGTTACCGGACCGTGGCGCGGTATACCTGCAGGATCATCCGGATGAGGGGCCAGGTAGACCAGCGTCCCGACTGACCCGACGACCAGCATGAACACGCCCAGCCCGGCGCTTCGGCCGAACGCGATGACGACGGACGCCACCAGGCCGAGGCAGAGCACGAGGGTCGCCAGAAGGCGACACGAGCTGGAGGGTGGCGGCGGAGAACGGCCGCAACAGATCGAAGTCGAACATGGTGTCGAAGAATCCACCGCCGCCGTCCCCAGGCGCCGCAGGAAGATGGGAGGAGTCCGGGTTCAGGTAGCCACCGGACCTTGACGGATACGCGCCACTCACCTAATGCCTCCTTCGCTCACATGCGCACCGAGTGTGCCACAGGCGGGTGACCTGGATCATGGACATCGGCGGCGGCATCCCGTACGTCTTAGCCTGACGGTGCGGCGGCCAACCCCGCGCCGAGGGAGACACACGTGAACAGCACCGATCGTGCACCCCACACCGTCGAACGGGTCGAGCCCGGCGAGCTGCCCGAGGTGGAAAGCCTGCGGCTGGCAGCCGACTTCGCCACCATCAGCCGAGCGGAGTGGGTCTCGATGGTGGCCGGTGTGCTCCGCAAGGGCGGGTACGACGGCGACGCCCCAGTGAAGCAGCTCGTGACCCGCACGCTGGACGGCATCGAGGTGCAGCCGCTCTACACCGCCGCGCAGCGGCCGGACCCGCTCGGACTCCCGGGCGTAGCGCCGTTCACCCGGGGGTCGCGTGCCGCCGGAGCCGTGCCCACCGGGTGGGACGTGCGCACCCACCACGCCGTGGCCGACCCCGACGCCGTGCGAAGCGACCTCGGCAACGGCGTCACCAGCCTGTGGTTGGACATCGGCGAGGACCAGATCGGCATCGACGAGCTTCCTGGCCTGGTGCGCGACGTCCCCCTCGACCGCACGCCGGTCGCCCTCGACGCCGGCGAGCAGTCCGCGGACGCGGCGAACATGCTGGTCGAGGTGGCCCGCGACCGTGGGACAGACGTCTCTGGGTTAGCCGGCACGCTGGGCTTCGACCCGCTCGGCCTGCAGGCACGCACCGGCACACCACGCGACGCCGAGGACGCATCCACGTGGGCCCAGCGTTGTGCGCACGAGGCTCCGAGGCTGCGGGCCCTGACCGTCGACGCGCTCGGGTACCACGAGGCCGGCGGTTCCGACGCCCAGGAGCTCGGCTGCGCACTGGCCACGGGCGTGGCGTACCTGCGGCTGCTCGAGGATGCAGGGTTGCCCGCTCAGCAGGCGCTCTCACAGCTGGAGTTCCGGTACACCGCAACCGCTGACCAGTTCGCGACCATCGCCAAGCTCCGGGCCGCCCGGATGCTGTGGTCCCGCATCGGGGAGCTCGCCGACGCACCCGCCGGACAACGTCAACATGCGGTGTCGTCCTGGTCGATGACCACCCGGAGGGACCCCTGGGTCAACATGCTGCGGGGTACCCTCGCCTGCTTCGGCGCGGGTACCGGGGGTGCCGACGCGGTCACCGTGCTGCCGTTCGACGCCGCGATCGGTCGACCCGACGCGTTCGCCCGTCGCATCGCCCGCAACACCCAGACCCTGCTGCTGGAGGAGTCGAACCTGTTCCGCGTGGTCGACCCCGCGGGTGGGTCCTGGTACGTCGAGTCTCTCACCCGGGAGCTCGCGGCGACGGCGTGGGCGTGGTTCCGGCGCATCGAGGCCGTCGGCGGCATGGCGGCGGCACTGGCGTCCGGGCTGATCGGCGACGAGCTGGCCGCGACGGCCAGTCGACGAGACGAGCAGCTGGCCATCCGGGAACAGGCCGTGATCGGGGTCAGCGAGTTCCCGATGCTGGACGAACGCAGGCTCACCCGTGCAGCGCTACCGCACCGGGCCGGTGGTGGCCTGCCCCGTCGGCGTGACAGCGAGATGTACGAGGTGCTGCGGGACCGCTGCGACGCCCAGTCGGCTGCGGGCGGTTCCCGCCCGACTGTCCTCCTGGCGCCGGTCGGCTCCGGGCCCGAGGTCGCCGCCGCCCTGACGTGCGCGAGCGGCGCCCTGCAACCCGGCGGCATCGCCGTTGCCAGGGCCTCCGCCGACGGGGCGATCGACGCCTTCGTCGGCAGCGACGCGACCGCGGTCTGCCTGTGCCTGGGAGACGAGCCCGCCGGCGTGAGCGAGCTCGCCACCGCGCTGCGCGACGTCGGTGCGGTGCGTGTCCTCGCGGTCGGCACGCAGGCGCAGGACGCCGCCGTGGACGCGTGGCTGACCGCCGGTGTGCACCTGCCGGGCCTGTTGACCGACCTGTTGGATGCGATGGGAGTCCCAGCATGAGCACGCTGCCGGACAGCTTCGCCGACCTGGAGTGGGCCGAGCCCACGCCTGTCGGCGATACCGACGATACCGGTGGCGGCCACGTCTGGTCCACACCGGAGGGCATCGACGTCAAGTCGGTCTACACCGCTGCGGACACCGACGATCTCGACTTCCTGGACACCTACCCGGGCGCCGTCCCGTACCTGCGCGGACCGTACCCGACGATGTACGTCACCCAGCCCTGGACAGTGCGGCAGTACGCCGGCTTCTCCACCGCACAGGAGTCCAACGCGTTCTACCGGCGCAACCTGGCCGGCGGGCAGAAGGGCCTGTCGGTGGCCTTCGACCTGCCGACCCACCGTGGGTACGACTCCGACCACTCACGCGTGGGTGGGGACGTCGGCATGGCGGGTGTCGCGATCGACTCCATCTACGACATGCGCGAGCTCTTCGAGGGCATCCCGCTGCAGACGATGAGCGTGTCGATGACGATGAACGGCGCCGTCCTGCCGGTGCTGGCGCTGTACGTCGTGGCCGCAGAGGAGCAGGGGGTGCCGCTCGGGCTGCTGTCCGGGACCATCCAGAACGACATCCTCAAGGAGTTCATGGTCCGCAACACCTACATCTACCCGCCGGCACCGTCGATGCGGATCATCAGCGACATCTTCACGTACACCTCCCAACGGATGCCCCGGTTCAACTCGATCTCGATTTCCGGCTACCACATCCAGGAGGCCGGGGCGACCGCCGACCTCGAGCTGGCGTACACGCTCGCCGACGGCGTGGAGTACGTGCGCGCGGGACTCGCCGCCGGCCTGTCCATCGACTCGTTCGCACCGCGGTTGAGCTTCTTCTGGGCCACCGGCATGAACTTCTTCATGGAGGTGGCCAAGTTGCGAGCGGCCCGGCTGCTGTGGGCCAAGCTCGTCGCCCCCTTCGAGCCGACCAACCCCAAGTCGTTGTCCCTGCGTGCGCACTGCCAGACGTCTGGCTGGTCCCTGACGGCGCAGGACGTGTACAACAACGTGGTGCGCACCTGCGTGGAGGCGATGGCATCCACCCAGGGCCACACCCAGTCGCTGCACACCAACGCGTTGGACGAGGCGTTGGCGCTGCCCACCGACTTCTCTGCCCGGATCGCCCGCAACACGCAGCTGGTGCTGGCCCAGGAGTCCGGCACGACCCGTGTCATCGACCCGTGGGGCGGCAGCGCATACGTCGAACGACTGACGTACGAGCTGGCCAAGAAGGCGTGGGCGCACGTCGAGGAGGTGGAGCGGGCCGGCGGGATGACACAGGCGATCGAGGCCGGCATCCCGAAGCTGCGGGTGGAGGAGGCCGCGGCTCGCACGCAGGCACGCATCGACTCCGGCCGGCAGCCCGTGATCGGCGTCAACAGATACCGGGTGGACACCGACGAGCAGATCGAGGTGCACAGGGTCGACAACCGCGCGGTACGCCAGCAACAGGTCGACAAGCTGCGGCGGTTGCGCGCGGAGCGCGACGAGAGCGCCTGCACGACAGCTCTCGAGGCGCTGACCAGGGCGGCCGCCCTGCCGGGCACCGGCAACCTGCTGGCGCTGTCGATCGACGCTGCCCGGTCGATGGCCACCGTCGGTGAGATCTCGGCCGCGTTGGAGCAGGAGTTCGGCCGCTACACCGGCCAGATCCGTACGATCAGCGGCGTGTACTCCACCGAGGTCGGCGCCACGGACAGCGTCGAGCAGATGCGCACGGCGGTCGCGGACTTCAAGGAGCAGGAGGGACGTCGACCCCGCATCCTGGTGGCCAAGATGGGCCAGGACGGCCACGACCGGGGCCAGAAGGTCATCGCCACGGCGTTCGCCGACCTCGGCTTCGACGTGGACGTGGGTCCGCTCTTCCAGACGCCTGCGGAGGTCGCCAACCAGGCGGTCGAGTCCGACGTGCACGTGATCGGGGTGTCCTCGCTGGCTGCGGGTCACCTGTCGCTGGTACCGGCCCTGCGCGACGAGCTGGTGGCGCAGGACCGCGGTGACATCATGATCGTCGTCGGCGGCGTCATCCCACCGCAGGACTTCGAGGAGCTTCGCGCGGCCGGAGCCACGGCGATCTTCCCGCCCGGCACCGTGATCCCCGACGCCGCTGTCGGTTTGATGCGCTCGCTGGCACGACAGCACGGTCACCCGTCGGCGGACGATGGCTGAGCGGCAGGCCGTCGACGTGGACGCCCTGGTCGAGGGCGTACGGGCCGGGTCGCGTGCCTACGTGGCGCGAGCCATCACGCTGGTGGAGTCCAGCCGGTCCGACCATCAGGAGCTCGCCCAGCGGCTGCTGGTACGGCTGCTGCCCGACGAGGCTCACGCCCAGTCCGTACGCGTCGGCGTCAGCGGCGCGCCGGGCGTGGGCAAGTCGACCTTCATCGACGCCTTCGGCATGACACTGGTCGAGCGGGGCCACCGGGTCGCCGTCCTGGCGGTGGACCCGTCCTCGTCTCGTGGCGGCGGCTCGATCCTCGGCGACAAGACCCGGATGGAACGCCTGGCGACCAGCCCGGACGCGTTCGTCCGTCCCTCCCCCAGCGCCGGTGTGCTCGGCGGTGTCGCCCGTGCCACCCGCGAGACGATCGTGGTGATGGAGGCCGCCGGCTACGACGTGGTGCTGGTCGAGACAGTGGGCGTCGGCCAGTCCGAGGTGGCGGTGGCGGGGATGGTGGACACGTTCCTGCTGCTCACGATGGCCCGCACCGGTGACCAACTGCAAGGCATCAAGAAGGGAATCCTGGAACTGGTCGACGTCCTCGCGGTGAACAAGGCAGACGGTGACCACGTGCCCGCGGCCCGGATGGCCGCTCGTGAGCTGTCCGGGGCGTTGCGGATGATGCAGCCGAGGGACCCGGGGTGGACCGTGCCGGTGCTCACCTGCAGCGCAGTCACCGGTGAGGGTCTGCAGGGCGTCTGGCAGCGCATCGTCGACCACCGGGAGCACCTGTCCCGCCTCGGCCTGCTGGCCGGCAGGCGCAGCGACCAGCAGGTCGACTGGGCGTGGACCATGTTCCGCGAGCGGGCGCTGGACCGCCTGGCGCGTGACCCGCGGGTCCGCGCGCTGCGACCGAGCCTCGAGGCCGACGTGCGCGCGGGGCGCCTCACCGCGACGCTCGCCGCCCAGCAGCTGCTCGACGCCGCCTGGCCCGGGTCCCCCTGACCGTGCCCGAGGTTTACCAGGGTCCCCTGGTAAACCGCACCGCCCACGGGTTGCCTCCCATGGGCAGTGACAACATGCCATGGGGAGTCCGGCGGATTGGCCGGAGTCCGGTAGGTCGCCGTCGCGAACCCAGCCGCGGTGGACTGGAAGGCGCTCAGTCGTCCTGCTGCGGGACAAGCAGCCGGCGGATCAGCACCGTGATCGCGGCGAACGCGACTCCGGCGCGGACCAGGCCGGCCAACGTCGGCTCCCGTTGGGCTTGTTCGTCGTCCTCCTCGGGACCCCATTCGATCTGTCCGATCGTCACGGCCTCGTCCAGCGCCGCGGCCTCCTGGGTGGGAAGCCGGAAGTCGAACGTGATCGGCGACGTCTCGGCCCACGAGGCACCCAGCAGCGTCACCCGGGCGAAGTAGTTGATCCACACGACCAGCACCAACGCCGTGCCGAAGACCGCCGCCGCCGGGCTCGAGGCCACGGACCCGATCAGCAGGAAGCTGAGCCGCTTGAGGATCTCGAAGCCCAGAGCACTGAACAGTGCGCCATGGAGCAACGCTCGCGGTGGGATGTCGTCGGGAGCCGCCAGCAGCCTGAACATCGCGAAGAAGAGCAGCGTGCTCGCCGCGAACCCGAGCAGCACCCCGAGCAGGTCCAACAGGAAACCAGTCCCGGGTACACCGTCCAGCTGCAGCTGCCCCAGCAGCCAGTCCCCGGCGCTGGTCGCCACTCCGGTCACCGAGACCGACAGCACGAGCACGATGCCCAGCGCGCCCATCGTCACCAGGTCACGGAGCTTGCCCCCGACGAACCCCGGGACCTCGTCGGGATGCACGTCGAAAACGCCTTGCACCCCCTTACGCAACGCGGACAGCCAGTTCAGGCCGGCGTACAGCAGGCCGACGGCGCCGATGAGGCCTGCAGTTGCGGCGGCTCCCTGGAAGTCGGTGAGCGAGATCTGACCCTCGCCGGTGCCGATGATCCCCGGCAGGGCCTCCGCGAACGCCGTTTCCATCGCTGACTCGGCGTCGGGGTAGACCGCGCTGACCCAACCGATGACGGCGAACCCGATCGCCAGGATCGGGAAGAACGACAGGAACCCGAAGTACGTGATGTTCCCTGCCTGGGCGGCACCGCCGAACTTCATGTAGTGCTGCACGGTGAGAACGAGGTGATCCAGGAGGGACCATCGCCTGCGGGCCCTGACCAGCGCGTCCTTGGCCCGGTCGATCACCGTCACCGCTCTGACCCGTCCCCACGCAGGGCGAACACCTGCTCGCGTACCCATCCGACGGTCGGATCGTGGACGTAGAGGGCGAAGGATGCCACCGAGAAGCTCGCCTCGTAGCCCGCCAGCGACTCGAACGCGGTGTCGAGGACGATCTCCGGCAGGTCGTGGGCCACGGTCACGTGCGGGTGGTACGGGTAGCGCAGCTCCTCGCGGGCGAGCTCACCGCGTACCGCCTCGGCCAGCAGCTCACACTCCGAGATGCCCTGCGCCAGCGACACGAAGACCACCGGCGACACCGGTCGGAAGGTCGCCGTACCGCGCAGCCTCATCTCGAACGGCACGTGCTTGCCGGCCACCAGAGTCAACCTGGCGGCGACGTCGCCGAGCTCGTCCATCGCGAAGTCGGTGGGGGGCAGCAGGGTCACGTGGGTGGGGATCGCCTCGGCCTGCGGGTCACCGAAGGAGGCCCGGTGACGACGGAGTTCCTCGCCGTGCGGTTCGGGAACCGCGATCGCGACACCGATGATGGGCATGCCTGACCCTAACGCCGCCCATGCGGCTAGACCGGCCGCCTCTACCGGTAAGGGACGAACCCGACAGCGTCGTAGGCATCGACCAGCGTCCTCGCGGCGACGTCACGGGCACGTTCAGCCCCGGTACGCAGGATGGCCTCCAGCTCGGAGCGGTCCTCGAGCAGCTCGTGGGTGCGTGCCCGAAACGGTGTCACGAAATCCACCACGACCTCGGCCAGCTCCTTCTTGAGATCCCCGTACCCACGATCGGTGTAGCGCTCCTCGAGGTCGGCGATGGCGCCACCGGTGATCGCGGAGTAGATCGTGAGCAGGTTGGACACACCGGGCTTGTCTGCCTCGTCGAAACGCACCTCGCGACCGGAGTCGGTCACTGCCGAGCGGATCTTCTTCGCCGAGACCTGCGGGTCCTCCAGCAGGTCCACGATGCCGGCAACCGACGATGCCGACTTGCTCATCTTGGCGGTCGGGGCCTGCAGGTCGGTGATCTTGGCGGTCGCCGTGACGATGTGCGGCGCCGGCACCGTGAACGTCTGGCCGAAGCGGTGGTTGAAGCGTTCGGCGAGGTCACGGGTCAGCTCGAGGTGCTGGCGCTGGTCCTCGCCCACCGGCACCCGGTCCGCCTGGTAGAGCAGGATGTCGGCTGCCTGGAGCACCGGGTAGGTGAACAGGCCGACTGTCGCACCCGTCGTACCGCCCTTGGCCGACTTGTCCTTGAACTGTGTCATCCGGTTGGCCTCGCCGAAGCCGGTGATGCACTGCAGCACCCAGCCCAGCTGGGTGTGCTCGGGCACCTGGCTCTGCACGAACAGCGTACTGCGGGACGGGTCGATTCCAGCTGCCACCAGCTGGGCGGCGGAAGCCAACGTACGACGGCGCAACAGCTCCGGGTCGTGCTCGACGGTGATGGCGTGCAGGTCAACGATGCAGTAGAACGCGTCGTGGTCGTCCTGGAGGGTCACCCACTGGCGCAGCGCCCCGAGGTAGTTGCCGATGTGGAAGGAGTCGGCCGTCGGTTGGATACCGGACAGGACCCGGGGACGTCCCGGTGCAGGTGTGGGTGCGGGCATACGGGGCAGTCTACGAAGGTGCCTCCGGCAGTCCGCTGTTCGGCTGCGGCCCCACGGGCATGCAACCTGACAGGCTGCCCACAGGTCGTGCGGGTATGAGGACGCAGGGAGAACCATGAGCGACGACTTCGTGCGGGTGCTGTACGACGCGTCGTACCGACGGCTCGTCGGCCAGCTGTACGCAGTGTGCGGCGACCTGGCCGACGCCGAGGACGTGGTCCAGGAGGCGTTCGTGCGTGCCGTGCAGCACGCCCGCAAGGTAGCCCGGACGGACAACCCGGAGGCGTGGGTGCGTACGGTCGCAGTCAACCTGAGCCGGACCCGCTGGCGGCGCCGGATCATGGGTGAGCGTCTGCACCGGGACGTGGCGGTACGCGCGACGGCTCCGTCAGAGCTGTCCCCCGACCGCGTGGCGCTCGTCGCCGCCTTGCGACAACTTCCCGCCGCCCAGCGCGAGGCGATCGCGCTGCACCACCTGGCCGACCTGCCAGTCGACGAGGTGGCCCGTGCTGTGAATGCACCGACCGGCACCGTCAAGGCGCGCCTCAGTCGTGGACGCGCCGCCCTGGCTGCACTGCTGAGCGAACCAGAGGAGGCCCACCATGCGTGACATCGACCAGATCCTCGACGCCCAGGTCAGCGAGGCGGCTACCCGCGCCGCGCGGCACGGCGACTTCGATGCCCTTGCCGCGCGGGGCCACCGTCGCCGACGCCGCGTCCGAGCCGCATCGGTGATCGGGGTCGCCGCCGCTGCCCTGGCTGTCGTGGGAGTGATGAACGGGGCTGCCGAACCTCCCCCGTCGTCCCCTGAGCCGGCGACGCAGGAGACCAACCCCATCGAGGACCGCGACCAGCTGCGCGGCCTTTCGTCCGCCGACGTCGCGGCGCACCCCGATGCCCGGCTCGTCGACGTCGCAGTCGGCGACGACCCGGACCTGCGAGCCGCCGCCTGGAACCTGTGTGTCGCTGGCGGATGCCGTCAGGTGTCTCGAACCGTGCTCGCTGTCACCGAGGACGGCTTCGACTCCGCCTCGTACACGCCGGTCGGCACCCGGTTCGGCGGGCCCGAGATCACCCCGGTCGCCAGTGTCGGCTTCGTGCTGAGCGACTCCCGCCACAGCGTCCTCGTACGTCCGGACGGGTCACAGCTCCCGGTGGACGTCGCGGGTCCGGCTGCGGCAACGGGCGCCGGTGACGTCGTCGTGCCCAGCGACGAGACCTGGTGGCGCCCGAACCTCGTGGTCGACCCGGTCACCGGTCGGGCGCACGAGCTGGCCGGGCCGCCGGACATCCGGGATCTGCGCAACTCGTCAGGGCTGCTGCACGGCTGGCGGGCTGTCCCGACTCCGGGAACTCGCGGCGGGCTCTCGGTCCGGCTCGTGTGGTCCACCGATGCTGGGAACACGTGGCGGCAGCACCGACCCTTCGAGGCACACCGCCGCCTCTACGAGAGCGTGCCGACGGGAGACCCGTCCACGATGGCCGGAGTCGATCGTGGGTCCCTTCCCACCGACGGCGAAGGCATGGAGCTCGGACGGATCGAGCGCAGCACCGACGGCGGCGTGACATGGGAGGCGGTCACGGTGGCGTCCGGGCCGCGCCCATTGACCCGCTGGCACGTCATCCGCCCCGACGGCAGCCTGCTCGTGTGGGTGAGCCGGTGGAGTGACCAGGACGTCGTTGACGAGCCCTCTCGACCGCTCGGCCTGTACGAGAGCGAGGGCGACGACTGGTCGACACTGACGCCGTTGCCGTCGACGCTGGACGACGCGGCCGGCACCGGACGGGCGGTCCACTTCGAGCAGCAGTACGTCGCCGACGAGGTGCACAGTCTCTACGTGCGCATCGGCTCGGAGCTGCACCTCTCCACCGACTCAGGCTCGACCTGGGAGCCTGTTCGCCTGCGCTGAGCCCTCGCGCTCACTCGTGCGGCCGCAGCACCCCGTGGTCGCTCGGCTCGGCGATCTCGGCCCGGAACGGATGCGCCGGGTAGGT
The DNA here is from genome assembly GCA_013696745.1 of Nocardioidaceae bacterium. GTDB lineage: Bacteria > Actinomycetota > Actinomycetes > Propionibacteriales > Nocardioidaceae > JACCXZ01. The sequence goes on from JACCXZ010000195.1 coordinate 21,942, forward strand.
GCCGAGGATGCGGACCTCGACGGAGAAGAACTCCAGCTCCTCCAGCGCGAGCGCGACCAGGTGGTCCTCGGGGTGGCCCTCGATGTCGGCGTAGAACTGCGTGGCGAAGAACTTGCCCCCCAGCTGGTAGCTCTCCAGCTTGGTCATGTTGACGCCGTTGGTGGCGAAGCCACCCATCGCCTTGTAGAGCGCCGCCGGCACGTTGCGGACCCGGTAGACGAACGTGGTGATCACCGGGCCGGCGGCGATCGGCGGCACACGTGGCTCGCGCGCGAGCACCAGGAAGCGGGTGGTGTTGTGGTGCTCGTCCTCGACGTCGGCCGCCAGGATGGCCAGGCCGTACAGCTCGGCGGCGGCCCGCGGTGCCAGGGCGGCGAGCGACGGGTCGCCGAGCATGGCGACCTCCCGGGCAGCACCGGCGGTGTCGTCGGCGACCGCCGACGTCCAGCCACGCCCACGCAGCAGCCGTCGGCACTGGCCCAGGGCGTGGACATGGCTGCGGACAGTACGGATGCGCTCGATGCTCGACCCGGGGACGCCCATCAGCTGGAAGTGGATCGCCAGGAAGTGCTCACCGACGATGTGCAGGCCCGAGTCGGGCAACAGGTGGTGGATGTCGGCGACCCGACCGGCGATCGAGTTCTCCACCGGGATCATCGCCAGGTCGGCGACACCACCGGTCACGGCCTCGAGCGCATCCTCGAACGTGGCGCAGGGCAGCTGCTGACGATCGGGGAACATCTCGGTGCACGCTGCCGCAGAGTTGGCTCCCGGTTCGCCCTGGTAGGAGACCACGCCGGTAGACGTCGACACGCTCACCGGTCCACACCACTGACGGGCCGCAACTCATCGACCCGAGACTCGTCGACGGGCGCAGCTGCGCGCACGCGGATTCGAGAGATGCGCCGACCGTCCACCTCGACGACGACCAGGACGTGATCTCCGGCTGCACTGGTGACGGTGCACTCCTCGCCCTCCTCGGGCAGGTGTCCGAGCGCAGCGATGACGTAGCCGGCGACGGTCTCGTACGGCCCGTCAGGCAGACGCACCCCGGTCTCGTCGGCGAAGTCGTCGAGGTTGAGCCGGCCGTCGACCTCGGTCTCGCCCGAGACCAGCCGGGTGGCGGAGTCCTCCTCCTGGTCGTACTCGTCCTTGATGTCACCGACGATCTCCTCGACCAGGTCCTCGAGCGTAACGATGCCGGCTGTGCCGCCGTACTCATCGATCACGACCGCGAGGTGCACACCGTCGCGGCGCATGTCCGACATGGCGGAGAGCAGGTCCCGGGTGTCGGGCACCAGGAGCGCCGGTCGGGCCACGTCACCGACCCGGTGCGACGAGGAGTAGACCGCCGGGTCCAGCAGGTCCCGTACGTGCAGGAAGCCGACGACGTCGTCGGCGGAGGACCCGATCACCGGGTAGCGCGAGTGCGGTTGACGGATCACCAGGTCCGCGGCCTCGCGCGCGAGCATCGACGCCTCGAGGAAGGCCACGTCCGGTCGCGGCACCATCACTTCACGGACCTGTCGGTCCCCGGCTGTGAACACGTCATCCACGATGCGCCTCTCGTGCTCGCTCAGTGTCTCGTGGGCATTGACCAGGTGGCGCAGTTCCTCGTCACTCATCTCCTCGCGCGCCGCGTGCGGGTCACCGCCGAGCAGCCGGACGACCAGGTTGGTCGACACCGAGAGCAGCCAGATCACCGGCCGGGAGAAGCGCGACATCCGGTCGATCGACGGGCCGAGCACGTAGGACACACCGACCGGGCGCTGCAGTGCGATTCGCTTCGCGGTCAGCTCCGAGAGCACGATCGACAGGTAGGAGATGAGGATCGTCATGACGACCAGCGCGACCACTCCGGCAGTCCCCGTCGGGACGCCGAGCCCCTCGAACGCGGGCGCCAAGTCGTCGGCGAGGGTGGCACCACCGAACGCTGCGGAGAGAAAGCCGCTGAGCGTGACACCGATCTGCACCGAGGACAGGAACCGGTTCGGCTCCGACGCGAGATCCGCCACGACCTCGCCGCGGCGTCCCCGCTCACGCAGAGCGTTGATCTGCCCCTCGCGCAGCGAGACCAGTGCCATCTCGGCAGCGGCGAACAACCCGCCGAACAGCATGAAGACGAGGACCAGGACGATGTTCAGAGTGGTGTTGTTCATCGTGGCCCGATCGTGTCACGTGGGGTGGAGCGTACGAAACTCACGGATGGCCGCCCTGAACTCACGGACGGGCGCGGTGGAACTCACGGATGGGCGTTCAGACTTCCTCGCGACTCGCGCCCTCGCCCCGTCGGAAGATCTTGGATCCCAGCCAGACGACCGGGTCGTACCTGCGGTCGACGACGCGCTCCTTCATCGGGATGATCGCGTTGTCGGTGATCTTGATCCCCTCGGGGCAGACCTCGGTGCAGCACTTGGTGATGTTGCACATGCCCAGCCCGGCGGCGTCCTGGGCGAGCTTGCGCCGGTCGTTGGTGTCGAGCGGGTGCATGTCCAGCTCGGCATACCGCAGGAAGAACCGGGGTCCGGCGAACGACCGCTTGTTCTCCTCGTGGTCGCGGACGACGTGGCAGACGTCCTGGCACAGGAAGCACTCGATGCACTTGCGGAACTCCTGGCCACGCTCGACGTCGACCTGCATCATCCGCCGCTTGCCGTCCTCGTCGCGCGGCGTCGGCTTGAACGACGGGAGCTGCTTGGCCTTCTCGTAGTTGTACGACACGTCGGTGACGAGGTCGCGGATCACGGGGAAGGCGCGCAGCGGCGTGACCGTGATGGTCTCGGACTCGTCGAAGTCACCGAGACGCGTCATGCACAGCAGTCGCGGTCTGCCGTTGATCTCGGCGCTGCACGAGCCGCACTTGCCGGCCTTGCAGTTCCAGCGCACGGCGAGGTCGCCGACCTGGGTCGCCTGCAGCTTGTGGATCGCGTCGAGCACGACCTCGCCCTCCTCGACCTCGACCGTGTAGTCGCCGAGCTCGCCGCCGCTCTCGTCGCCGCGCCACACCCGCATCGTCAGCTCGTAACCCATCAGCTGTCCGCCTCCATCAGTGTCTTGAGCTCGTCGGGCATGACGGGCAGTGGCTGGTGCTCCAGCCCGACCCGGTCGTCAGCCCCTTGGGTGAGCACCAGGTTCTTGGTGGCCCACGTGTCGTCCGATCCCGGGAAGTCGTCGCGGGTGTGGCCCCCGCGGGACTCCGTACGCTCGAGTGCGGCCTTCGCGATGCACTCGGACACGGTGAGCATGTTGACTAGGTCGAGCGCTAGGTGCCACCCGGGGTTGTACTGCCGGTGACCCTCCACCGCGAGATCACGGGCGCGCGCCTTGAGCGCCTCGATCTCGGTGAGGGACTCGGTCAGCTCCTCACCACTGCGGATGATGCCGACCAGTCGCTGCATCACGTCCTGCAGGTCGATCTGGATCGTGTACGGGTTCTCCCCACCTTGGACGGTGAAGGGGGCCAGCGCGTACTCGGCCGCCGCCTTGACCTCGGCCTCGTCGACCCGCGGCCGGCTGGCAGCTGTGCTCCGCCCGGATGACGTCGCGTGCTCGGCCGCGCTTGTCCCGGCCCGCCGCCCGAAGACGAGCAGGTCGGAGAGCGAGTTGCCGCCCAGCCGGTTGGAACCGTGCATCCCGCCGGCCACCTCGCCGGCGGCGTACAGGCCCAGGACCTTGCTCATCGCGGTGTCCGGCTCGACCTCGACACCACCCATGACGTAGTGGCAGGTCGGGCCGATCTCCATGGGCTCGGCGGTGATGTCGACGTCGGCCAGCTCCTTGAACTGGTGGTACATCGACGGCAGCCGGCGCCGGATGAACTCCGGCGTACGACGCGATGCGATGTCGAGGAAGACGCCGCCGTGCGGTGATCCGCGGCCGGCCTTGATCTCGGAGTTGATGGCCCTGGCCACCTCGTCCCGCGGGAGCAGCTCGGGCGGACGGCGGTTGTTCTTCTTGTCCTCGTACCAGCCCTCTGCCTCCTCGATCGAGTCGGCCGTCTCGGACTTGAAGTACTCGGGGATGTAGTCGAACATGAAGCGCTCGCCCTCGGAGTTGCGCAGCACCCCGCCGTCGCCCCGCACGGACTCCGTCACGAGGAGGCCCTTCACCGACGGCGGCCACACCATGCCGGTCGGGTGGAACTGCACGAACTCCATGTTGATCAGCGACGCCCCGGTGCGCAGCGCGAGGGCGTGACCGTCACCGGTGTACTCCCACGAGTTGCTGGTCACCTGGTAGGACTTTCCGATGCCCCCGGTGGCCAGCACGACGCTGGGAGCCTTGAAGACGATGAAGCGACCCGACTCGCGCCGGTAGCCGAACGCTCCACTGACCTGGCCGTCGCCAGCAGAGTCGTCGGTAAAGATCTCCGTGACCGTGCACTCCATGAAGACGTCGATGCCCAGCTCGACGGTGCGCTGCTGCAGGGTGCGGATCATCTCCAGGCCGGTACGGTCGCCGACGTGCGCCAGCCGCGCGTAGCGGTGGCCGCCGAAGTCGCGCTGGGAGATCAGACCGTCGGGGGTGCGGTCGAACAGTGCCCCCCAGTCCTCGAGCTCGAGGACCCGCTCGGGAGCCTCCTGCGCGTGCAGCTGCGCCATCCGCCAGTGGTTCAGCATCTTGCCGCCGCGCATTGTGTCGCGGAAGTGGACCTTCCAGTTGTCATCGGCGTAGGTGTTGCCCATGGCCGCGGCGATGCCGCCCTCGGCCATCACCGTGTGCGCCTTGCCGAGCAACGACTTGCACACGACCGCGACCCGGGCGCCGGCGTCGTGGGCGGCGATGGCCGCCCGCAGGCCCGCGCCACCGGCGCCGATCACCACGACGTCGTACTCGTGCTCCTCGAACCCATGACCCTCGGGAGCGAGTTCGTCGGTCATCTTGTTACCCGTCATCGGGTGCCGGCCTTCGTCCGCCATCGTCGAGCCTCCCTGCCGCTAGAAGAACCGCGGGTCGTCGAACTGACCCGTGGCGAGTAGGTAGATGTAGAGATCGGTCAGGGCGACCGAGAACAGCGACACCCACGCGTACTGGGCGTGCCGGACGTTGAGCTTCGACGCCAGCCCCCAGACGCGGTAGCGCACCGGGTGCTTGGAGAAGTGCCGCAGGCGCCCACCCATGACGTGCCGGCAGGAGTGGCAGGACAGCGTGTAGAGCCACAGCAGCGTCACGTTGATGATCATGATCACGGTGCCGAGCCCCATATGACCCCAGTCGCCGTCCTCGTCGCGGAAAGCGAGCACGGTGTCGAAGGTGAGCACAGACGTGACGAGCATGGCGGCGTACCAGAAGTAGCGGTGGATGTTCTGCGCGATCAGCGGGAAGCGGGTCTCGCCGGTGTACGAGCCGTGCGGCTCGGCGACGGCGCAGGCCGGCGGTGAGAACCAGAAGGCCCGGTAGTAGGCCTTGCGGTAGTAGTAGCAGGTCAGCCGGAAGCCGAGCGGGAAGATCAAGATGATCAGTGCCGGCGACAGCGGGAAGAAGCCGATCGGGGTGCCGAAGTCCGATGACCCGGACACGCACTCGGTGCTCAGACACGGCGAATAGAACGGCGACAGGTACGGCGTGTCGTAGTAGTTCGCGTTGGAGACCGCGCGCCAGGTCGAGTAGACGATGAAGGCCGTGAACACCGTGAAGGTGGCCAGCGGCGCCAGCCACCAACGGTCCTGGCGCAACGTCTTCTCGGTGACCTGGGCGCGGCCCGTCCCGGTGACTCCTGTCGACATCAGTCTGCTTCCCTGTGTGCGGTGAGCGTTGCCGTCCGCAGATGACTCTAGGCCGTACACGACCAACGCGCTAAGTGATGATAGCGCGGGAGTTCATAGCCGTAGGCTATCCCCGTGCAGATGCAGCAGCTCGCGTACTTCGTCGCCGTTGCCCAGGAACGTCACTTCACCCGGGCGGCGGAGCTGCTCGGCGTCGCCCAGCCGACCTTGAGCAAGCAGGTACGTGTCCTCGAGCGTGAGCTCGGCACGCCCCTGTTCGACCGCGCGCGGGGCAACATCGCGCTCAGCCAGGCCGGTGAGCTGCTGCTCCCGCTGGCCCGCCGGATCCTGACCGACGTGGACACCGCCCGCCGCCAGGTGCAGGAGCTCGCCGGGGTGCGTCGCGGACGGGTGCGGCTGGGGGCCACCCCGTCGCTGATGACCGGTCTGCTCGCCGACGTGCTCGCGGCATTCCGCCGACGCTTCCCCGACATCGAGCTGCACGTGCAGGAGAGCGGGAGCCAGGACCTCGTGCAGCACCTCTCCGGCGGTGAACTCGACCTGGCGCTGGTCATCGTGCCGCGGCGGCTGAGCGAACGCGGCCTGGTAACCACCCCGATCATCCGCGAGGACCTGGTGGTCGTGAGCTCGTGGGAGGCACCGCCACCGAGCGTGAGTGGCTCCTTGCGTGTCGCCGACCTCCGCGGCCGTCCGCTGGTGATGTTCCGCCCCGGCTACGACCTGCGCGACGTCACGCTGGAAGCCTGCCGCGCGGCCGGCTTCGAGCCCACCCTGGCCGTCGAGGGCGGCGAGATGGATGCCGTGCTGCGGTTCGCCGAGGCAGGGGTCGGTCTCGCGGTGGTGCCGAGCATGGTGCTGCAGAGCCG
>JACCXZ010000074.1 GCA_013696745.1 Nocardioidaceae bacterium
TGAGCAGCTTGAGATCGACGTACCCGTCGCTCATCGTCACGCGCGGGTGGTGGCCGAGCGCGTCGCCGGCCTCGCCCACTGCGGCGACGAACCGTACGCCGGTGCCGAAGACGCCGACCAGGTAGCGTGCATGTAGCCCCTGACCCAGCTTGCGCCAGTCGGTCAGGTTGGCCTCGACGATCTGGTCGCCCGTCAGCATGTCCGTAAACGAGACCGTACCCAGCTTCCGGACGATCGGCGTCCGGCACCTGACTTTGATCTCAGCGACCCCTCTCGTTCGGTCACCGGGCCATCTCGGCTCGCAGCCGCTCGATTACGCCCGGTCACAGCGCGCGCCACTCCCGGTCGTCCGAACGGGGGCGCTCCGTGGTTCACTTTGCCCAGGACATGGGTCGACGCGGGCGAGGACCGACACGGGTGACTTCGAGATCAAGGCGCTGACACCCGCGACGTGGGAGGCATTCGCGGCGCTGGCCCAGAAGCACAACGGTGTGTGGAACGGGTGCTGGTGCACCTACTTCCACCCGGACTTCCCGTAGAGGCAGCAGCAGAGCCCGGAAGACAACCGTGACCTGAAGCACCGGCTGGTCGAAGACGGCATGGCGCACGCCGCCCTGGTCTTCGACGGCGACGTGGCGGTGGGGTGGTGCGAGTACGGCACTCCGGAGGAGCTGCCGAGCATCTATCACCGGGCGCAGTACGAGAAGGAGCAGGACCTGGTGCCCGACTACCGGCTCACCTGCTTCTTCATCGACCGTGACCACCGCCGCCAGGGCGTCTCCGCGGCCGCGCTCCGCGGGCGCTGGACCTCATCGCGCAGGCCGGGCGCGGCGTGGTGGAGAGGGCTACCCGCGGGATACCCAGGGCAAGAAGATCTCGGCGTCGTTCCTCTACAACGGCACCCGCGGCCTGTTCGAGAAGGAGAGGTCGTCTCGGCAATCGAACGGTGTGCGGCGATCATCCACGTCTCAGCCGACGCAGCCCCATGGGTCGCGGCCGTGGTCACCGAGCGGTGCCCGAACACGGTGCAGTGCGCCGATCCATTCCATGTCGTGCGGTGGGCCACCCAGGCACTCGATGAGGTCCGCCGTAGCGCGTGGAACGAGGCACGCGGAGCGGTGCGGCAGCGTTGTGGAAGAACCTCGACAACCTCACCGACAAGCAGACCGAGAAGCTGGCCTGGATCGCCAAGACCGACCCACGGCTCCACCTGGGCCATGCTCGCCCTCGGCGGCTACTGGCCACCGCTACCCGGCCGAACCGCCACCGCCTGACCCACGGACAGGGTCCAAGAGCCCAGCTTTCACGAGCGCCGAGGGAAAGTTGGCCTCGGCATGGATCCTCGGCGATCTCGAAGGGCTACGCCAGCAACTGCAACCACATTCACGCTCCGGTCGAGCCAACACGTCGGCTGAGGAGGCCCTCCCGACAACGACGTAGGTCACCGAGGTGCTCCCCCCGACCTCCCCGCAAGATCTGTCCCGTGAAGATTCCCGCTGCGGTGCCACATGCGGGACACCCGCCCACCCCGTCGTGTTCCCCGCGCAGTACCTCGTCGTACTCGGGCGCAAGGCCAGCTGACACATCGCCACACTGCCAGGGTCACCGACACGCGTCCGGCACCGCAGTCACGCCTGCGCGCGCAGGGCGTCCCCCAGCGCGTCCAGCCCCTCACGGGCGTCGGCCTCGCTGAGCGTCATCGGCGGCGCGAGCCGCAGGCAGTTGCCGTGCAGGCCGCCCTTGCCGATCAGCAGTCCGCGCTCGCGTGCCGCCTCCAGCACCGCGGCCGCCGCTGCCGGGTCCGGTGCGTACCCGTCGGGACCAACCAGCTCGAGACCGATCATCAAGCCCCGCCCGCGTACCTCTGCGACCATCGGCAGATCTGCGCACGCCGTCTGCAGCCCGTCCATCAGCAGCTTGCCGACCGTCGCGCAGTGCCGCTGCAGGTCGTTGTCCAGCACGTAGTCCAGGGTCGCGTTGGCAGCAGCAGCCGACAGCGGATTGCCGCCGAAGGTCGAGATCGAGTTGGCTCCGAGGCAGTCCATCACCTCACGACGGGCCACGACACCGCCGATCGAGGCGCCGTTGCCGAGGCCCTTGGCGAACGTCATCACATCCGGTGTCACTCCATGGGCGCCGATGCCCCAGAAGTGCTCGCCGGTACGGCCCCACCCGGTCTGCACCTCGTCGCTGACGAACAGGATCCCGGTCTCGGCGAGCACCTGCTGGTACGCGGCGAACAGACCGTCCGGCGGGACCGCGAAACCGCCCACGCCCTGGATCGGTTCGGCGATCATGCACGCCACGTCACCGGCGGTGGCAGTCGCCATCAGCTCGCGCAGGTCCCGTACGCACGCGTCGATGTAGGCCGTGTCGTCGAGCACGCCGAACGAGGAGCGGAACCGGTAGCCGCTCTGCGCGTAGATCACGTTCAGCGGCGACAGGCTCGACGCCGACCAGCCCCGGTTGCCGGTGATGCCGGTGGTGGCGAACGTACGACCGTGGTAGCTGTTGCGCAGCGCGATCACCTGGTTGCTGCGCCGGTGCTGCGTCGCGATGAGTAGTGCCGCCTCGTTGGCCTCGGTGCCCGACGCGGTGAAGAACACCTTGGCGTCCGGGATGCCGGACAGCCCGGCGATCTTCTCCGCGAGCTCGACCTGCTGACGGATCAGGTAGAGCGTGGACGTGTGGACGACGCCGGTGCCCAGCTGCCGCTGGATCGCGTCGCGCACCTCCGGTACGTCGTACCCCAGCATGTTGGTGAGGATGCCGGCGAAGAAGTCCAGGTACGTACGGCCCTCGCCGTCGGTGACCCGCACCCCCGAGCCGGAGACGATCTCGATCGGCTGGTCATAGAACGGTGACATCCAGGTCGGCATGACCTCGCGGTGGCGGGCGAGCAGTGACGCGTGCGGTGCGGTGTCATCGATCACGAGTGGAGCTCCAGGTCCGATGTCATGCCCGGTTCCGCCCCCGACGTACGACCTCAGCCATGACCACGACGAGTATCGAGACCAGGAGCATGGCAGTGCCGATGACATTGATCTGCGGTGGGATCTCGCGACGGGACACGCCCCACACGTACATCGGGAAGGTCTGGCTCTGTCCGGCGACCAGGTTGGTGATGATGTAGTCGTCGAAGGACAGCGAGAACGCGAGCAGGGCGGCGCCCACGATCCCGGGGAAGACCAGCGGGAACGTCACTCGCCAGAAGGTCTGCCACTCGTTGGCGTACAGGTCCATCGCCGCCTGCTCGAGCCCGTTGTCCATGCCGGACAGGCGCGCCTTGACCGCCACGACGACGAAGGACAGGCAGAACATGATGTGGGCGATCAGGATGGTGGCGAAGCCCAGCTGTCCGGCGAACCCTGCGGACACGAACAGGGCGAGCAGGGACGAGCCCATGACGATCTCCGGCGACGCCATCGGCAGGAAGATCCCGACGTTGGCGATGCTGCGTCCGCGGAAGTGGTGCCGCGCCATGGCGAAGGCCATAAGGGTGCCGAGCAACGTCGCGCCCACGGTGGCCAGCAGACCGATCTGCAGGCTCTTGGCGACCGCGTCGCACATGCCGTAGGAGGAGCACGGGTCGGACCAGTTGGCCAGCGTGAAGCCGTTGAACTGGTAGGCCACGTCCGCGGTGTCGTCGAAGGACATCAGCACGACCACCATGATCGGCAGGAACATGTAGAACAGCACCAGCAGCGCCACGAACATGACCAGGTGGCCCGTGACCCAGCGCCCGGCACGGACCAGGGTGGCGGTCACAGCAGCTCATCCGTTCCGGCGCGGCGGATGTAGAGCATGACCATCGCGAGGATGAGCAGCATCAGGGTCACCGACAGCGCCGCGGCGGCCGGGTAGCTGCCGGCCCCGAACAGGCTCTGGATGCGGTTGCCGATCATGGTCTGCTGGGGGGTACCGAGCAGCTCGACGTTGATGTAGTCGCCGGCGGCAGGGATGAAGGTCAGCAGGGTGCCGGCCACGACTCCCGGCATCGACAGCGGTAGCGTCACCCGGCGGAACGCCTGCGGCGGGCTGGCGTAGAGGTCCCCCGCGGCCTCGATGAGCCGGACGTCGATCTTGTCCAGGCTGGCGTAGAGGGGCAGCACCATGAACGGTAGGAAATTGTAGGTCAAACCGAGCACCACGGCCGGTGCCGTGGCCAGCAGTCGACCATCGTCGCCCAGAATGTGGAGGAACCTCAGCACCTCGACGATGACGCCCTGGTCCGCGAGCAGCATCTTCCAGGACAGCGTACGGATCAGGAAGCTGGTGAAGAACGGGGCGATGACCAGCAGCAGCATGACGTACTTCCACCGCCCGGCCCTGAATGCGATCGCGTAGGCGAGTGGGTAGCCCAGCAGCAGCGCGAACAGCGTGGCGAGCCCGCCGTAGAGCAGAGATCGGGTGAACTCGGTCGCGTAGTCGTCGATCGCGTCGACGTAGTTGCCGAAGGCGAAGGTCAGCTGGTAACCGGTCTCCAAGGTTCCGGCGGGGTCGTAAAGGCTGGTGCTGACCAGTGTGACCAGCGGAACTATGAAGAAGAGCAGCAGCCACAGGGTGCCTGGGAGCAGCAGCAGGTAGCCGGTCCGGCTACGACGCGGCGGCGGGGGTTGTTGCTGGTCGTCGGCTCCCCCACCGCCGGGGAAGGGCGCCGGCGCAGTCACGTCCCGAGGTCCTCGTACTCGACACCGGCGTGCGCGTCCTGGGCCGCGTCCAGCACGAACGTGTGCTCGGCACGCCAGCCCAGGTCGACGCAGGCACCGACGCGGAAGAGCTCGCGGGCACCGGTGTTCTGCTCGAAGACGGTGAGCTCCTGACCCCACGGCATCCTGACGAGGTACTGGGTGCTCACACCGGTGTAGCTGACGTCGCAGATCCTGCCGGCGCGCACGACGTTAATGCCGTGATCGCGCGTCTGCCCCGATGAGTCGAGGAAGACCTTCTCCGGTCGGACACCGACCCACACCGCGCCGCTATCGGCGTGCGAGCGCGTGCGGGAGGCGAGCACGGTCGTACCTTCGACGTCGACCTCGACGAGGTCATCCCGCATCCGGGTGACGTGGCCCGCGACGAGGTTGGACTGGCCGAGGAAGTTGGCCACGAAGGTGGTTGCCGGGTTGTCGTACAGCTCCCCGGGTGGACCCATCTGCTCGATGACGCCCGCGTTCATGACCGCGACCGTGTCGGCCATCGTCATGGCCTCCTCCTGGTCATGGGTGACATGCACGAAGGTGAGACCGACCTCGGTCTGGATCCGCTTGAGCTCGATCTGCATCTGTCGGCGCAGCTTGAGGTCGAGGGCACCCAGTGGCTCGTCGAGCAGCAGCACCTCGGGCTCGTTGATCAGGGCCCGCGCCAGTGCGACGCGCTGCTGCTGGCCACCGGACAGCTCCTGCGGACGCCGCCGGCCCCGGTCACCGAGCTCGACGAGGTCGAGCAACCGCGCGACCTCGGCGTCCACCTTCTTGCGACCGCGGCGCTTGAGTCCGAACGCGACGTTCTCGGCAACGCTCAGGTGCGGGAACAGCGCATAGTTCTGGAAGACGGTATTCACCGGGCGCTTGTACGGACGCAACCGGGTCACGTCCTGGCCCCCGAGAAAGATGTCACCGGCCGTCGGTGCCTCGAGTCCGGCCACCATGCGCAGCGTCGTGGTCTTGCCGCACCCCGAGGGACCCAGCAGGGCGAAGAACGACCCTGCCGGCACGGTCAGGGTCAGGTCATTGACCGCTGTGAACGCGCCGAACTGCTTGCTGAGCGACACGAGGCGCAGGTCGTTGCCGGGGCCCCGCTGGACGCCAGGGTTCGCCTGCTCCTGCTCGTCGACCCCGGCGCTCATCGATCAGCCACCGGTGACCTGGGCGAAGTCGTCCTCGTACTGCCGCGCGGTCGTCTCGTCGAGCGCCATGAAGTCGTACGCCTTCGACAGCATCTCCTCGTCGGGGAAGATCAGCGGGTTGTCCACCAGGCTCGGGTCGATCTCCTCCATCGCCTCACGGGCTCCCTCGACGGGGCAGATGTAGTTGACCCAGGCGGCCAGTGTGGCGGCCATCTCCGGATCGTAGTAGAAGTTCATCAGCTGCTCGGCGTTGGTCTTGTGGGTGGCCTTGTTGGGCACGAGCATGTTGTCGCTCCACAACGCGAGGCCCTCCTCCGGCACCACGAACTTGATGTTGGGGTTGCTGTACTGCGTGATGATCACGTCACCCGACCAGGCCTCGCACGCAGCAACGTTGCCGTTGACCAGGTCCTGCAGGTAGTTGTTCCCGTTGAAGGCGCGGATCTGGCCGTCGTCTACCGCCTGCTGGAGTCGCTCGAGGGCCACGCCCCACTCATCGTCGGTGAAGTCTGCGGGGTCGGCGCCGGTGGCAAGCAGCATGAAGAGCATGGTGTCGCGCATCTCGGTCAGCAGTGTGACCTGTCCCTTGAGGTCGCCACGACTGAGCAGCTCCTCGAAGCTGCGCACCTCGCCGGTGAGGTCGGCGTTGTAGGCGATGCCGGTCAGCCCGCTCTGCCACGGCACGCTGTAGTCACGGTCGGGATCCCAGTCCGGGCTCCGCAGGCTCGCGCTCAGGCTCTGCTCGACGTTGGGCAGGTTCGCATGATCCAGCTGCTGCAGCCACCCGAGGTCGATCATGCGGGCGGCCATCCAGTCGGTGAGGACGAACAAGTCACGGTCGACTGGCTCGCACGCTCCGAGCTGGTTGCGGACCTTCTCGAAGAACTCGCTGTTGTCGTTGACGTCCGTCGTGTAGGTGACCGTGATGCCTGTCCGGTCTTGGAACTTCTGCAGAGTGGGCAGGATCGTCACCTTCTCACCGCCGCGCTGAACCCGCTTCTGATCGATGTAGGCCGGCCAGTTGGAGAAGTTGAGCGCCTTCTCGGTCGCCGAGAGGTCCTCACTGGAGCAGGTGTCAGCGGACTGCGTGGCCGAAGGTGTCCCGCACGCTGCGAACAAGCCCGCACCCGCGACCGACAGGGCACTGAGCGAGGCACCGCGCAACACCGAACGTCGGCTCACCGACGCGCGCACCATCGCCTCGATGTGGGAGGGCATCGGACCGGCCGAACGACGAGCGTCCATCGGGGCACCTTTCGCGGGTGAATGGCAAAGCGGTCGGGTCGCGACCCCACCGGCGAGTGGGTCGAGATCGCATGGTTCCAGAGTAGGCCACCGTGGACAAGCGATTCCGTCGCTCGACATCGCTACGGCAACGAAATCAGGCCGCAAACGCCGACAAGGCTAGTGATTGCCCCCAAAACCGCTGCCGGACGTCTCACGGATTCCTTGCCTTCGGCTGCGGAGGTCGCCACCATGTCAGTCGTGTCCCCACGCCGCGAGAAGAGCACGAGCCCACGCCTCGAGCGCAACGGCCTCGACGACGTGTCCAAAGCCATCATCGAGCAGCTCCAGCAGGACGGCCGACGCCCGTACGCCGCCATCGGCAAGGCGGTCGGCCTGTCCGAGGCGGCCGTGCGCCAGCGGGTGCAGCGGCTGCTCGACACCGGTGTCATGCAGATCGTCGCGGTGACCGATCCGATGGAGCTCGGCTTCGCCCGGCAGGCCATGATCGGGATCACCGTCGAGGGACCGATCGAGCCGGTGGCCGACGCGTTGGCCGCGATGGACGACATCGACTACGTCGTGGTCACCGCAGGCGGCTTCGACCTGTTGGCGGAGGTGGTCGCCGAGAGCGACGAGCACCTGCTGGAGCTGCTGTCCACCCAGATCCGCGTCATCCCCGGCGTCCGGGCCACCGAGTCGTTCGTGTACCTGAAGCTGCACAAGCAGACGTACTCCTGGGGTGTGCGCTGAGCAGCGAGGGCGTCGCGCGAGGGACGAGCGGGAAAGCCCGAGCGCGACCTCCAGCGCTGAGCGGCCACCAGTTTCCCTACCGGTCGCTGTCCCTGTGGCACGAGAGCGCCGACGACGACTGGGTGCCGAGGCCGTCATTGCCGGGCTCCGCCGAGGCCGACGTGGTGATCGTCGGTGCCGGTTTCACCGGCCTGTGGACGGCCTACCACCTGAGTCGGGTCGCCCCCGACTGCCGCGTGGTGGTGCTGGAGTCCGAGGTCGCAGGCTTCGGCGCCTCGGGCCGCAACGGGGGCTGGTGCAGCGCCCTGTTCCCGGTGGCGACAGTGGCGCTGTCCCGCCGGTACGGGCGAGAAGCAGCGCTGCGGATGGCCAACGCCATGCAGTCGACCGTGCGCGAGGTCGGAGCGACCTGCGCCGCCGAGGGCATCGACGCCCACTACGACCGCGGCGGGACAGTCGTCCTGGCGCGCACGCCCGCCCAGCTGCGCCGTTCCGAGGGCGAGGTCGCCACCTCGCTCGCCTCGGGTCTGGCACCCGAGGACCTGCAGCTGCTGGACGCCGCGACAGCGTCGGCACACCTTGCCGGTGCGGGTGTGCTTGGCGGCACGTTCACCCCGCACTGCGCCGCGATCCACCCCGCTCGACTGGTGCGCGGGCTGGCACGCGTCGTGCAGAGCCGAGGCGTCAGCCTCCACGAGCGCACGCCGGTCCGCAGGATCGAGTCAGGTTTCGTGCACACCGACGCCGGCGTGGTACGGGCCGACGTGGTGGTCCGGGCCACCGAGGGCTACACACCCAGCCTGCCCGGTCATGGCCGCACGGTTGCTCCGATGTACTCCCTCATGGTGGCCACCGAGCCACTGTCGGAGACCACCTGGGCGGCGCTCGGGCTGGCCCAGCGACAGACGTTCAGTGACGGGCGGCACCTGATCATCTACGGGCAGCGCACCCGCGACGGCCGAATCGCCTTCGGCGGGCGCGGCGCGCCGTACCACTTCGGTTCCGCAGTGCTCCCGGAGCACGACCGTGACCCCGACGTGTTCGCCGCGCTGCGGACGACGCTGCGCGAACTGCTGCCCCAGCTGCGCGACGTCGCGTTCACCCACGCCTGGGGTGGGCCGCTGGCAGTCCCCCGCGACTGGCACGCCTCGGTCGGCCTGGACCGATCCAGCGGTCAGGCGTGGGCCGGTGGGTACGTAGGCGACGGCGTCGGCACGTCGCACCTGGCCGGGCGTACCCTCGCCGACCTGATCGCCGGGCGCGACACCGACCTGGTCGACCTGCCGTGGGTGGGTCACCGCAGCCGGTCCTGGGAACCGGAACCGCTGCGCTGGCTCGGCATCAACGCCGGACTGCGTGCGATGACCGCGGCCGACGCCGAGGAATCCGTCACGGGTCGCAGCAGCCTGTTGGCCAGAGTCGTGTCACCGCTGCTCGGCGGCCACTGACTTCCCAGCGACCGCCGCCGCTTGCCTCGCGAGCGGCGCAAGACGGGGGTCTTGCCTCGCGAGTGGCGCAAGACGGGGCGGCCGGTGCTGTGAGACCCCACTGTTGCGCCACTCGATGCCGCACCGGCTGCCCAGCCCCGACGCTGACAGGCTGGGGCGACCGCCGGTCAGCGGTTGCCGCCCCGATCGTCCCCCTCGTCGGGTCCCGACGCCGGGATGTCGGCGTACGGGTCGGCCCGGGACCACTTGTCGCGCGGCCGCTTCTTCGGCGTGGCGACGGTGATCGAGCCGCCGAACCGGGATTCCTCGTCGGCTCCGGCACGCGCCGTGACCGGTCTACGCGCCGGACGCGTCGTCGTCGCGTCCTCCTCGTCCTCCCTGGAGCCACCGAACGCCTCCGGGTCCGGCCAGCGCTTCTCGGACAGCACCACCAACGGAGACGCCAGGAACACGCTGGACAGCGTGCCGATCACCAGACCGGCCAGCAGTGCGACAGCGAAGTTCGTCAACGAGTCACCGCCGAGGAACACCAGGGCCGCCAGGATGATCATGGCGCCCAGGCCGGTGTTGATCGTCCGGGGCACGGTCTGCAAGGCTGCGGCGTTGACCATCGACCCGAAGTCCTCGCGGTCCCGGAGCCGCAGTCGTTCGCGGACCCGGTCGTACACGACGACCGTGTCGTTGACCGACAGACCGATGATCGTCAGGGCCGCGGCGAGGAAGATGCCGTCAACGGTGTTCCCGGTCCAGGCAAAGATGCCGATGACCGCGACCACGTCGTGCACCATCGTGACGATCGCAGCGAGACCGAACGTCCAGCGAAACCTGAACGCCAGGTAGATCATCTGCGCGGCCAGCGCGACACCGAGCGCGATGATCGCGTTGTTGCGCAGCTCGGCACCCAGGCTCGGTCCGATCAGGTCGTCGCGGTCTCGGGTGACGCCACCAGCCAGCTCGTCCAGGCCCGCCTCGATGGACGTGGCCTCGGCGTTGCTGATGTCCTCGGTGCGGACGGTGATCTTCTCCTCGCCCTCCGTCGTGACCGTCTGGACGACAGCCGTCGGGAAGCCCTCATCGGCCACCACCTGGCGGGCGTCGTTCACCTCGACCGGGGCCGCGGTGCCGAACTCCATCACCCGTCCCCCGGTGAACTCCACCCCGAGGTTCAGTCCGCGCACAAGGACGCCAGCGACCGACAGCGCGACGACGGCGGCCGCGATCCCGACCCACAGCGAGGAACGCTTCATCAGGTCTGGACCGGAGTTCGCCAGCCAGTTGCGCAGCCGGCCAGTGCCGGCCAGGCCGGTGACCTTCGGGTGCTTCTGAACGATGCTGCGGCGTACCGCCCAGCCGGTGAAGACCCGGGCGATGACCAGCGCCGAGAACATCGACGCGAGCACACCGATGCTCAGCGTCACGCCGAAGCCGCGGACCGGGCCGGAGGCCAGGAAGAACAGCAGCCCGGCGGCCAGCAGTGTGGTGATGTTGGAGTCCATGATCGCCGACAGGGCCTTGGAGTAACCAGTCTCCAACGCCGGCTCCAGCCCCTCGCCACGTCGCCGGGCGTACTCCTCCCGTGCCCGCTCGAACACCAGCACGTTCGCATCGATGGCCAGACCGATGGCGAGGACGAACCCGGCGAGACCGGGCAGAGTCAGCGTCGCCCCGAGAAAGACCAACAGCGCGTACGACAGCATCGTGTACGCGGCAAGCGCGAGCGTGGCCAGGAAGCCCATGAGTCGGTAGACGACGCAGATGTACAGGCCGGTCAACGCCAGGCCGATGATGGCGGCGTTGACGGAGGCGTCGATGGCCTCGTCACCCAGCGTCGGGCCGACGGTGCTCTGGCTGATGACCTCGACCGGCAGCGGCAACGCGCCGCCCTCGATCAGCACTGCGAGGTCGGTGGCCGTCTCTTGGGTGAACCCACCGGTGATCTGGGTGCTTCCGCCCTGGATGCCCGCACCGCACGGGGCGTCGTTCACGGCCGGTGAGGAGATGACCTCGTCGTCGAGGACGATGGCGATCCGGTCCTGGGGGCTCTGCCCGTTGTCACGTGCGCAGGCGGCGTCACTGGTGATGTCGGCCCACCGGCCTCCCCCGGCACCGTCGAAGTCGACGTTGACCACCCATTCGGACACACCCTGCTGGGTCAGTGCGGCCTCGGCACCGGTGACGGCGTCACCGGTCAGTGCGGCCGGACCGAGCTCGAGCTCGACGCCCTGCTCGTCGGGCAGCACCAGCGCGGGCTCCTCGTCCTCGGCGGGCGGTTGTTGACCGGGACCGTCGGCGGGCGGTTCGTCTGGGCCGCCGGTCGGCTGCTCATCGTCTCCCTGCGGGTCAGCCAGCCGCATCTCCCCCTCACCCTGCCGGGGCGCATCGCCCTGCCGGCCGTCGCCACCCTGACCGTCACCACCCTGACCGTCGCCACCCTGACCGTCACCGGGCCCCGGACCACCCGCCTCCGGTGGCGGCTCGAACCCCGGAGGCAGACCACCTTGCTGACCTCCCACGGTCCCCAGGACCGGGTGGAAGGACAGCTGAGCGGTCTCACCCACCAGGGCGACCGCCTCGTCGGGGTTCTCGAGGCCGGGAAGCTCGACGATGATCCGGTTGTCTCCCGAGCGCGCCAGTGTCGACTCCGCGACGCCGAGTGAGTCCACCCGGTTGCGTAGGACCTCCAGCGCGTTCTGGGTGTTCTCGGCGTTGGCCTCGACCCCGTCACCGTCCTGGGTCTCGAGGACCACCTGCACGCCGCCCTCGAGGTCGAGCCCGAGTCTGGCGGTGGACGTCAGGGCGAGGTAGAGCGAGAAGGCGATGACGCCCAGTGCAATGAACGCACGATAGATCGGTGCCTTGGAGCGGCTGCGTGCCACGACGGATTCCTCCGGTTACGCGTCGAGAGGTGACGCGCCCGGATCGGGTGCGCGTCAGTGAACGGCGAGGGCGCGGACGGCCGGAGGGGCCCGTCCACGCACGCCGTCGACATCCACGCCATGGACCCGGCCACCGTCATCGGTCGACAAGCCGACGAACACCGGTGACGGGACCAGCAGGGCAGCGGGCCGGGCCGGTGTAGCCGCGCCTGCACCGGCCTGGACCACCTGTGGTGCCCCCGACGCCGTGGCGGCCCCGATCTCGGCGTCACGTACGACAAGGCTCACCTGGTGCACGGGTCCCGGAGCCGACCGCACGCCTACTCCGGTCGCGGTCGAGGTCGGGCCCGTGGTGCCGGCGGCGACTGGTGCGCCCAGCAGCAGACTGCACAGCGCAATGCCGACAGCGGTCACGGCAACGGCAAGACGTCGACCCACGTCGGGGCGTGCGAGGCCGGAAGCGGCCATGGAGCGGCCTCCCGGGCGCTGACAGGGTGCGTACGACGGCTCACACTACCGGACGTACTGGGGCAATGACTCAGCCTCGCGGGCGCAGCACCGGGCGCAGCGCGTCCAGCACCGCCGGGTCCTCGATGGTCGAGGGGACGTCGGCGTCGACGCCGTCGGCGATCTGGCGCATGGACTTGCGCAGGATCTTGCCCGAGCGTGTCTTGGGCAGCGCGGGGACCACGCTCACCGAGCGGAACGCCGCCACGGCACCGACCTCGTCGCGTACCGACGCGACCAGCTCCCGGCCCAGCTCGTCGTGGTCGACGTCCAGCCCGGCCTTGAGCACGACGTACCCGGTGGGCAGCTGACCCTTGAGCTCGTCAGCGACCCCGACGACGGCGCACTCCGCGACCGCGGGATGCTGAGCGAGCACCGCCTCCATGGATCCGGTGGACAGCCGGTGCCCGGCCACGTTGATGATGTCGTCGGTGCGGCCCATGACGTACAGGTAGCCGTCGGAGTCCACGAAGCCACCGTCGCCGGACAGGTAGTAGCCCTCGAACGTCGACAGGTAGGACGCGCGGAACCGCTCGTCGTCATCCCACAGCGTGGGCAGCGCGCCGGGTGGCAACGGCAGCCGGATGCAGATGGCACCCTCGGTGTCGGGGCCGACTTGTCGGCCGGACTCGTCGAGCACGGTGACGTCCCAGCCGGGGACGGGCACCGAGGGCGAGCCCGGCTTGAGCGGCATCGGCTCGAGCCCCCGCATGTTGGCGACGATCGGCCATCCGGTCTCGGTCTGCCACCAGTGGTCGACCACCGGGACACCGAGCCGCTCGCCCAGCCAGGTGAATGTCGCCGGGTCGAGACGTTCGCCGGCGAGGAACACGGTGCGCAATCTGGACAGGTCGTGGCCGGCGAGGCGGGTCCCCTCCGGGTCCTCCTTCTTGATCGCCCGGATCGCGGTCGGCGCTGTGAAGAAGCCCTCGACGCCGTGCTCGGCGATGACCCTCCAGAACGCGCCGGGGTCCGGTGTGCCGACCGGCTTGCCCTCGTACAGCACAGTCGTGGCTCCGATGAGCAGTGGCGCGTACACGATGTAGGAGTGCCCGACCACCCAACCGACGTCGGAGGCCGTCCACCAGACCTGTCCGGCGTGCATGTCGTAGATGTGGTGCATCGACCAGGCGAGCGCGACGGCGTGCCCACCGTTGTCCCGGACCACACCCTTGGGCTTGCCCGTGGTGCCCGAGGTGTACAGGACATACAGCGGGTCGGTCGCTGCCACCGCGACGCACTCGGCCGGGTCGGCCCGGCCGGACTTCATCGCAAGGTCCCAGTCGATATCGCGGTCCTCGACCATCGTGGCCGTTGCCTGCGGGCGTTGCAGCACCACGACGGCCTCCGGGGTGTGCTCGGCCAAGTCGATGGCCCGGTCCAGCATCGGCTTGTACTCCACCACCCGGGTCGGCTCGACACCGCAGGAGGCCGAGACGACGACCTTCGGCTTCGCATCGTCGAGGCGCAGTGCGAGCTCGGCCGGCGCGAAACCACCGAAGACCACGGAGTGCACGGCACCCAGGCGAGCGCAGGCCAGCATGGCGACGACGGCCTGCGGGACCATCGGCAGGTAGATCACCACGCGGTCGCCCGTGCCCACCCCGAGCTGGCGCAGCGCCCCCGCGAAAGCCGCCACGTCCTCCAGCAGCCGTTCGTACGTCAGGGTCTGCTGCTGTCCGGTCACCGGACTGTCGTAGATCACGGCGGCCTGCTCGCCGCGGCCGTCGGCGACGTGGCGGTCCAGCGCGTTGTAGCAGGTGTTGAGCGTCGCGTCGGGGTACCAGCGGTAGAACGGTGCCCGGCTGCTGTCCAGCACCTGCTGTGGCTTCCTGATCCAGGACACCAGCGAGGCGGCCTGACCCCAGAACGCCTCCGGGTCATTGATGCTGGCGTTGAACTGTTCGGCGTAGACACCCATAGGCCACATCCTCACCCGCCGACCGCCCAGTCGCCAGGCCCACCCCGCTCATCCGTGAGTTCGGTGCCGCCATCCGTGAGTTCGGTGCCGCAGCCGGGGTCGATAAACCGGTTGCTCAGCTGGGACGCGCCGGGCAGGCTGCGTACGCCGGATGCGCCGCGGTACCGCGGCCCGAGTGTGAAGGAGGCGCGAGATGTCCATCGCCGCCCTGGGGACCCACGTCGTCTCCTCCCCTCCTTCACGCCGGAGCTTCCACCATGTCCCAGCAGCACCCGTCCCACCCCTCCTCTGACCTCACCTTCAGCTTCACCCCTCTCGGGGACCTCGCCGACGGCCAGCGCTGGTCGACGTGGTCCTCGGTCGAGCGTGGCCTGCACGGCCCCGAGCCGCGACCCGCCTGGGTGGTGACCGCCGACGCCGCGGTCGACACCGAGATGGGTGTGCTCAAGACCGGCAAGGAGGCCGACGTCTACCTGCTCGAACGAGCCGTGCCCGATGATCCGCTGCACCACAGCGTCCTCGCCGCGAAGCGCTACCGGACCGAGGAGCACCGGTCGTTTCACCGCGCCAGCAGCTACACCGAGGGCCGCCGTACCCGACGCAGCCGTGACGCGCGCGCGATCGCCAACAAGACCTCGTACGGCCGCGAGGCGGCGGCGGGACAGTGGGCGTACGCGGAGTTCGACGCACTCTCCCGCCTGTGGAGTGCGGGGGTACCAGTGCCGTACCCGGTGCAGGTCGACGGCACCGAGCTGCTCATGGAGCTCATCACCTCCGACGATGGCCGACCCGCACCTCGCTTGGTCCAGGCTCGCGCCGAGCCAGGCGTGGTGCACGGGTGGTGGGACCAGCTCGTCGACGCCATGCACGCACTGGCGCGTGCCGGCATCACCCACGGTGACCTGTCGGCGTACAACCTGCTGGTTGCCGACGAGCGCCTGGTGCTCATCGACCTGCCGCAGGTCGTCGACCTGGTCGGCAACCCGCAGGGGCTGGACTTCCTGGTGCGCGACTGCCGCAACGTGTGCCGCTGGTTCGGCTCTCACGGGGTGGCTGTCGATGAGCACATGCTGTTCGGCGACCTGGTGGCGTCGGCCTTCGGCGGCGCCCGGCCGTGAGTTTGATCAGCGCGGCTCCCTGACGACGACCTCCACCTCGAAGCCGTCGATGTCCTCGAGGTAGGCCGCGCAGTGCTGGGGTCCACCGGCGTACGGATGCTTCCCGGGGAACATCAGGCGCCACCCCTGCTGCGGCGCGGCATCGACCAGTGCGTCCAGGCCGGGCCGGTCTCCGATGCTCAGCGCAAGGTGATTCAGGCCCGGCGCTGTACGGTCGTGCGGCGCCTGGCGTACGTCGGGTGACTGCTCCACCACCAGGTAGCCGGCCCCCTCGGAACCCCACGACGCACCGTTGTCCCATTCAGCCAGGACCGGCCAGTTGAGCTCGCTGAGCAGCCAGGACCATCGCGGATGCGCCGTCGCAAAGTCGGCAACCCACAGCTCGACGTGGTGGAAGCTCACCCAGTGATCCTCGCAGGCGCCGAAACTCACGGACGGGCGCGCCCGAACTCACGGACGGGCGTTACTTCGCGAGGTGGATCGCCGTGTTGACCAGACCAACGTGGCTGAACGCCTGCGGGGTGTTGCCGAGCTGACGGCCGGTGCGGGTGTCGTACTCCTCGCTCAGCAGGCCCAGGTCGTTGCGCAGCGACAGCAGCCGCTCGAACAGCTGCCGAGCCTGGTCGCGTCGTCCCATGCCGTGCAGCGCGTCGGCCAGCCAGAACGAGCAGGCCAGGAACGGCGCCTCCTCACCGGCCACTCCGTCGTCCTCCGCGCCGTCCAACCGGTACCGCAGAAGCAGACCGTCCTGCATGAGCTGGCGCTGGACTGCGTCCACGGTGCCGACGACCCGCTCGTCGCGCCAGTCCAGGAAGCCGACCCGTGGGATCTGCAGCAGTGCAGCGTCCAGGCCCTCGGAGCCGTAGAACTGGGTGAACGTGCGCCGTTCGGTGTCGTAGCCGTTGCGGCAGACGTCGGCATGGATCTCCTCGCGCAGCGCGCGCCACCGACCGAGTGGACCGTCCAGGCCGTGCCGCTCGACGGCCTTGACCCCGCGGTCCACCCCGGTCCAGGCCAGCACGCGTGAGTGCACGTACGGCCGGTCCGGCCCGCGCACCTCCCACAGGCTCTTGTCGGGGTCCTGCCAGTGACCCTCCAGGAAGTTCAGCAGCTCCCGTTGCACGTCCCATGCACTCTGCGAAGCATCCAGGCCGGCTTCTCGAGCGAAATGGTGGGTGTCGAGCACCTCGCCCCAGACATCCAGCTGGAACTGCTTGGCGGCTGCGTTGCCGATCCGTACCGGGACCGAGCCCTCGTAGCCGGCGAGCCAGGGCAGCTCGTACTCCGGCAACCGGCGGGTACCGTCCAGCCCGTACATGATCCGCAGCTGATCGGGATCGCCGCCCACGGCTCGCAGCAGCCACTCGCGCCACGCTCGGGCCTCGGCCACGTAGCCGGTCCCCAGCAGCGCCTGCAGGGTGAAGGAGGCGTCGCGCAACCAGCAGTAGCGGTAGTCCCAGTTGCGTACGCCGCCGATCTCCTCCGGCAGGGAGGTGGTGGCGGCCGCCACGATGCCTCCGGTAGGGCGGTACGTGAGCGCCTTGAGGGTTACCAGCGAACGTCGGACCGCGTCGTCCCAGGGGCCGGTGTCGTGGCACCGGTCGGCCCACTGCTGCCAGAACGACTCGGTCTCGGCCAGGGCAGATACGGCATCCAGCGCCTGCGGCTCCGGCAGGTGCGAGGCGACGTGCGTCAGCCTGAACGGCACCTTCTCACCCGCGCTGATCTCGAACCGCGCCCGGGTAGTGAGATCGTGTCCCTCCAGCGGCACGGGCGTGTGCAGCCACACCGCGTCCGGCCCGGCGACCGCCGACATGCCGCTCGCCGCCTGGCGCACCCAGGGAACGACATGGCCGTAGTCGAACCGCAATACGAGCTCCATCTCCATGGCCACCCGACCGGAGACCCCCTCGACCACGCGGACGATGTCCGCGGCGTCCCCTCGCGGCGGCATGGCGTCGATGACCCGGACCGTGCCCGTCGGGGTCTCCCACTCGGTCTCCAGCACCAGCGAGTCACCCCGGTAGCGGCGCCGGGTGCACGGGCCGCCCTCGGCAGGAGCCAGCTGCCACCGGCCGTTCTCCCGGTCGCCGAGCAGGGCGGCGAAGCACGCCGAAGAGTCGAACCTGGGGAGGCACAACCAGTCGATTGACCCGTCGCGCCCGACCAGTGCAGCGGTGTGCAGGTCGCCCACCAGGCCGTAGTCCTCGATCTTGCCCGCCATGTCCGTCGCCCTCCGCTGTACGTCGTGTCGTCATGGATCCTGCGTCGGTTCAGTCCTCGAGGGTCAGCACCACCTTCACGTCGTCGCCCCTGACCTCGAAGGCGTCCCCGAAGTTGGCGAGCGGCGCCCGGCGTGACACCAGCCGGGCCAACCAGTCGTGGTCAGCCGAGGCGAGCGCGGCGGCGGCCTGGACGTAGTGCTCCACGCTCGCGTTGACCGACCCGAACACCACGTCGTTCTCCAGGACGATGTCACGGTTGACGC
>JACCXZ010000114.1 GCA_013696745.1 Nocardioidaceae bacterium
CGCGGACCACTGTCCGCGGTGGCGCATCAGCTCATCGGTGGGCTGCACCAGTCGATGTTCTACGTCGGCTCCCGCACGATCCCCGAGCTGCAGGACCGCGGACAGTTCGTGCGTATCACGTCGGCAGGGCTGCACGAGAGTCACCCGCACGACATCCAGATGACGGTCGAGGCGCCCAACTACTCCGGCCGGTAGGTGTCGTGGCGCCGCCACTAGGCTCATCGGCATGGACACCGAGATCGGTCGCGCCAAGCGGGGACGGCGCGCGTACTCCTTCGACGACGTCGCGATCGTGCCCAGCCGACGCACCCGCGACCCGGAGGAGGTGTCGGTCGCCTGGCAGATCGACGCCTACCGCTTCGAGATCCCGGTCGTGGCTGCCCCGATGGACTCGATCATGTCGCCGGCGACGGCCATCGCCCTCGGTCGGCACGGCGGGCTCGGCGTCCTCGACCTCGAGGGTCTGTGGACCCGTTACGACGACCCCGAGCCGCTGCTCACCGACGTGGCCGGGCTGCAGGGGACCGATGCCACCAGACGGCTGCAGGAGATCTACACCGAGCCGGTCAAGCCGGAGCTGATCTGCTCTCGGTTGCAGCAGATGCGCGACGCCGGTGTCACGGTCGCCGGGGCCCTGTCGCCCCAGCGCACCCGGCAGTTCGCCAAGGCCGTGGTCGACGGTGGCGTCGACCTGTTCGTGATCCGTGGCACCACCGTGTCGGCCGAGCACGTCTCGGGCAACACCGAACCGCTGAACCTCAAGGAGTTCATCTACGAGCTCGACGTGCCCGTCATCGTGGGTGGCTGTGCCACGCACCAGGCGGCGCTGCACCTGATGCGGACCGGTGCGGCCGGGGTGCTGGTCGGCTTCGGCGGGGGAGCCGCGCACACGACCCGTACCGTGCTCGGTGTCTCGGTGCCGATGGCGACCGCTGTGGCCGATGTCGCGGCGGCCCGGCGGGACTACCTCGACGAGTCCGGCGGGCGCTACGTGCACGTCATCGCCGACGGCTCGGTCGGTCGCAGTGGTGACGTGGCCAAGGCATTCGCCTGCGGCGCCGACGCCCTGATGGTCGGCTCGCCGTTCGCCCGCGCCGCCGAGGCACCCGGCCGGGGGCACCACTGGGGCGCCGAGGCCTGGCACCCCGAGCTGCCGCGCGGTGAGCGGGTCGAGATCGGCACGGTCGGTTCGCTGGAGCGGGTGCTCTTCGGCCCGTCCGCGGTGGCCGACGGGACCATGAATCTGATCGGTGCCCTCCGTCGTGCGATGGCGACGACTGGCTACACCGACCTGAAGGAGTTCCAGCGGGTCGAGGTCGTGGTGTCCTGATGGGGGCCGCGGGCTGCGGGCTGCGGTTTACCAGGGTCCCTTGGTAGACCTCACTGCCCACGGGTTGCGTCCCATGGGAAGTGACAACATGCCATGGGGAGTCCGTAGTAGAGCCGCCCAGTCGGGTCCGCCCCAGGGGTGACCGGGGGCCGTCAGGTGTCCTCGCGACCGTACCCGGGTCTGCGGGGCGCCGAGCGACCGTACGACGTCGATAGACTCCGCAGGTGAGTGAGCTCCCGGACCACGACGTCGTCCTAGTCGTGGACTTCGGCGCCCAGTACGCCCAGCTCATCGCCCGGCGGGTACGCGAGGCCAAGGTGTACTCCGAGATCGTCCCGCACACCATGCCGGTGTCGCAGATGCTGGCCAGGAACCCGAAGGCGATCGTGCTCTCCGGTGGCCCGCAGTCGGTGTACGTGCCCGGCGCGCCGCAGCTTGATCCCGCCCTGCTCACGTCGGGAACCCCCGTCTTCGGCATCTGCTACGGATTCATGGCGATGGCAGCGGCGCTCGGCGGCGAGGTGGCCCACACCGGCCAGCGCGAGTACGGCCGTACGCAGGTGTCGGTCACCGAGCCCGGCACATTGCTGCACGGCCTGCCCGACCGGCTGCGTTCGTGGATGTCGCACGGTGACGAGGTGGTGGTGGCACCCGACGGCTTCACCGTCAACGCCACGTCTCCGCGCGCCACCGTCGCCGCATTCGAGGACGTGCAGCGCGGCCTGGCCGGTGTCCAGTGGCACCCGGAGGTGCTGCACACCGAGCACGGCCAGGACGTGCTCGAGCGGTTCCTCGTGGACATCTCAGGTTGCCGCCAGACCTGGACGATGGTCAACATCGTCGAGGAGCAGATCCAGCGCATCCGCGACCAGATCGGCGCCAAGCGGGCGATCTGCGGACTGTCCGGCGGGGTCGACTCCGCAGTGGCCGCAGCCCTGGTGCAGCGCGCCATCGGCGACCGGCTGACCTGCGTGTTCGTCGACCACGGGCTGCTGCGCGAGGGCGAGGCCGAGCAGGTCGAGCGCGACTACGTCGCCGCCACCGGCGTCCAGCTGAAGGTGGTCGAGGTCGCCGACCAGTTCCTGACCGCATTGGACGGGGTGAGCGACCCGGAGACCAAACGCAAGGTCATCGGCCGCGAGTTCATCCGGGTCTTCGAGGCCGCCGAGCTCGAGGTCGTCGAGCGGCACGGCGACCAGGTCGGATTCCTGGTCCAGGGGACGCTGTACCCCGACGTGGTCGAGTCCGGTGGTGGTGAGGGTGCGGCCAACATTAAGAGCCACCACAACGTGGGCGGGCTGCCGGAAGACCTGCAGTTCACCCTCGTCGAGCCGTTGCGGACCCTGTTCAAGGACGAGGTACGCTTGGTCGGTGAACAGCTCGGGCTGCCAGCCGACATGGTCTGGAGGCACCCGTTCCCCGGACCCGGGCTGGCCATCCGGATCATCGGCGCAGTCGATGCCGAGCGGCTCACGATCCTGCGGGCGGCCGACGCGATAGTGCGCGAGGAGCTCACCGCGGCGGGCCTCGACCGCGACATCTGGCAGTTCCCGGTCGTGCTGCTGGCCGAGGTACGCTCGGTGGGCGTGCAGGGTGACGGGCGGACGTACGGTCACCCGGTCGTACTGCGCCCGGTCACCAGTGAGGACGCCATGACCGCCGACTGGGCGCGATTGCCGTACGACGTGCTCGAAACGATCTCGACGCGGATCACCAACGAGGTCGCTGAGGTCAACCGGGTGGTCGTGGACATCACCAGCAAGCCGCCGGGAACCATCGAGTGGGAGTAAAGCCACCACGCTGACCTCGTAGCCCGGCAGGAGGAGGAGATGATGAGATCCGCGGCAGGCCCACTGACCTCGTGACCATGGACGCCGCCCAGCTCGAAGCGTGCCGGGCGGGAGTCGCCCGCGGTGCTGAGTCGGATCCCGAGGCGCACGCCTGACGCGCGCACGATTGACCGTCGGGCACGTCTCTAGCCGCGGATGTCGTCGACCACGGCGTCGTCGCGGGCGGCGCGCACGCACCCGGCCACGAGTCGCACGACGTCCCTGGCGGGTACCAGGCGCACCAGCGCGTCGGCGCTGCGGGGCAGCCCCAGCCGCTGTGCTCCGTCGGCCGCGAGGTCGTCGACGTACGGTGAGAGCTCGGTCCACACCGCCTGAGCCTCGCGGCAGAAGATCGCCGCGCCCGCCGGCCCGACTCCCTTGAAGCGTTGCAGCTCGCGTTCCAGGACGCTGGCATCACCGTCGGCCCGGTGGCGTAGCCGCCTCAGGTCCCCCCGGTCCTCGTCCAGCAGCTGCTGGGCGGCCTCCCCGAGCTGGGTGCTCGTGCGCTCGTCGTAGCGACGGTAGTGGCCCCGCCCCAGGGCGTCGACCCGTTGCTGCCAGGTGGCTTGCGCGGTCGCGTGCGGGGTGCGCATGCCGGCTTTCGACAGCTCACGTGCCGCCGCGACCGCGATGTCGGAGCTGATCCGGGCCGAGAGCAGCAGCGACAGCACGAACAGGCGCCACAACGGCGACGGCTTGTCCGCGAGCCTGATCCCGGCCTCCTCGCACCAGGTGGTGCCGTGCCGGGAGACGAGCCGGGCAGCAGTGTCTGATCGGTTCACCTGCCTAGCAGACCGCCGCTGCGGCATGGGAGCAACTCGACGAGGATGGACCGATGGTCGACACGCGTGAGTCCGTACCGGGAACCGCCCCACCGCTGCTGCAGCCGTGGCACCTCGCGTTGATCGTGCTCGGACCGATCTCGCTGGCGATCGGGGGCCTGTTCCACCCCTCACCGCTGTCACCGGAGTCGGCCGAGCAGTGGCGTGTGCTGCACCTGGTAGCGCTGCCGTTGTTCCCGTTGCTCGCAGTGATGCTGTGGACCTTGCTGATCGGCGTGCGCGACGGCATCGACGGGATGGTCGCGGTCGCCGCGCGGGTGTGCGCGTACGTCTACGCCGCCTTCTACACCGCGCTGGACGTGCTGGCCGGCATCGCGAACGGCGCGATCGTGCAGTACGGGGCGGAGAGCGGCCTCGACGTCGAGGGCGTCAAGAACATGATCTTCGGCCAGGGCAACGACGTGCTCGCCGTCGGGACCTGGGCGATGATCGCGGCCTGCCTGCTGACCGGTGTCGTGTACGTCCGGCGCATCGGGATGTGGGCGCTGCCGGGAGCGCTGGTGCTGCTGGTCTCTGCCTGGTCCTTCCGCGACGCGCACATCTACCCACCCCGCGGCGTCGTCACGATGCTCGGGTTCGGAGTCGGTGCCTTGCTGCTGGCGCTGCCGGTGCTGCGGGAGCGTCGGGCGGTGACCCGCGGTGACGTCAGCGGCTCGGGGTCACCCGGATCAGGTTCTTCCAGGGATCCTCGAAGCTGATGCCGGCCCCGTCGTCGGCCACCGGGATCTGACAGTGCCGCAGGCGGTCGGTCAGTGCCATGATCTTTTCGCGGGCCGGGACCACGATGGACACCGCTCCGAGGCCGATCGTGGCGGCACGGGGACCAGCACCGAAGCTGTTCCAGGTGTTCATCGCCATGTGGTGGTGGTAGCCGCCCGCGGAGACGAACAGCGCACTGGCGTGCCAGCCCGTCGTGCGCTCGAAGCCCAGCGCGTCCACGTAGAACTCCTGCGCCCGGGCGATGTCACCGACTTGCAGGTGCACATGACCGACCACGGCCCCGGTCGTCGCCGTCTGGTCGTCGGTCAGGTGCTCGGAGAGGTACGCGCGGGCGTCCAGTGGCAGGCTCGCCATCTGCAGCTCGCCGTCGACCCAGGTCCACTGCTCCCGGGCACGGTCGATGTAGAGCTCGACCCCGTTGCCTTCCGGGTCGGTGAAGTAGAACGCCAGGCTCACCAGGTGGTCGGCCGCGCCGACGTACGTGGTGGGGGCGACGCGGACTGCCGATGCGACCACCGCAGCGAGTGCGGCCCGGTGCGCGAACAGGATCGCGGTGTGGAACAACCCGGCCTGGCCGCGGCCCGGCACCGGCAGCCCGGGCGTGTGTTGCAGCACCACCAGCGGCGTCGTGCCACGGCCCAGCACCACCGTGCCGCCCTCCGCACGCAGCACGGACAGCGCGATCGCGTCGCGGTAGTAGGCCGTCATGCCGGGCAGGTCCGCGACGTGCAGTGTCACGGCATCCATCGACGTGTCGGCCGGGAGCAGGTCGGCGCCCGCAGGGGGAGAGCGTGTCGGAGTCGTCGCCAGTGTGGTTCTCGTCTGCATGACACCACACTACTTGAATGTTCAATAAATGGTCAAGGGGAATACCCAGCGACGCTCGGCGCTGAACGGAGGCGTGACGTCCTCGGGCACTGCAGCCACCCACTCCGCCGTCGGGCTGCGCTCCGAGCGTGGGCCGGTGCTGCTCGCGGTCATGCTCTGTGTCGGGCTGGTGGCCATCGAGGCCACGATCATCGCCACCGCGGTCCCCTCGATCGTGGCCGATCTCGGTGGCTTCTCGTCGTTCCCGTGGTTGTTCTCCATCTTCCTGTTGGCACAGGCGGTGTCGGTGCCGATCTACGGCAAGCTGTCCGACTCCTTCGGGCGTCGTCCGATCATGTTCGTGGGGATCGGCCTGTTCCTGCTCGGTTCGGTGCTGTGCGGCGCCGCCTGGTCGATGCCGGTGCTGATCGCCGCCCGCGCGATCCAGGGCCTGGGCGCGGGCGCGATCTTCCCGATGTCGATGACCATCGTCGGTGACCTCTACTCGGTCGAGGAGCGGTCACGGGTCCAGGGCTACGTCGCGAGCGTGTGGGGCATCTCGTCGGTCGTCGGGCCGACACTGGGCGGGGTGTTCGCGCAGTACCTCTCCTGGCGATGGATCTTCTTCGTCAACATCCCGCTCGGGTTCGTCGCCGTCGTGATGCTGTTGCGCAGCCTGCACGAGCAGGTCGAGCCGCGGCGGCACCGCATCGACTATGCCGGTGCCACCCTGCTCGTCGTCGGCTTCTCGTTGCTGATCCTGGCCCTCCTCGAGGGCGGCAGCGCCTGGGCATGGACCTCGCTGACCGGCGTGTCGATCGTGCTCACCGGGATGCTGCTGCTCATCGCGTTCGTGCTCGTGGAGCGCCGGGCTGCCGAGCCGGTGCTCCCGCTGTGGGTGTTCCGCCGGCGCGTCCTCGTCGGTGCCAGTGCCGTCTCCTTCTCGGTCGGCGCCCTGCTCATCGGCCTCACGTCGTACGTGCCGACGTACGCCCAAGGCGTGCTCGGTGCGGACGCGCTCACCGCGGGGTTCGCACTCGCGGCCATGACCATGGGCTGGCCGATCGCGGCATCACTGGCCGGGCGGCTCTACATGCGCATCGGCTTTCGGAACACGTGCCTGGTCGGCACCGTCTTCCTCCTGGCCGGCGCGGCGGGCCTGCTGACCCTAAGCGCCGGGAGCCAGGTGGAGGAGGTGGCGGCCCACAGCTTCCTGATCGGCCTGGGCCTGGGTCTGACCTCCAGCCCGAGCCTGGTCGCCGTCCAATCGGTGGTGGAGTGGGAGCGCCGCGGCGTGGTGACGGGCACCAACATGTTCGCCCGGTCCATCGGCAGCGCCCTCGGGATCGCGGTGTTCGGGGCGATCGCCAACGCGACACTGACCCGCCGGTTCGCCGAACCGCCCGACGGTCTCACCGGCGACCTGCCGAGCAGTGCCGACGACGCCGTCCTCGTCCTCGACGGTGGCAACGCCGGCGGTGGAGCCCTCGAGGCCTTCGTACGTTCCGGGCTAGCCGACGCGGCACAGCACGTGTTCATCGGCGTGGCGGGGCTGGCCGTGCTGACGGTGGGTGCCGTGCTGCTGATGCCCCGACGAACCGAGCCGCTCAACGTCGACTGACGCTCGTCGCCCGATGGGCAGCCGACAGCCCGACGCCTAGCGTTGGATGTATGACGTCGAAGGTCCGGGGCCACTCAGGTTGGAGACGGCCGTGACTGGCGACCGGGACCGCGACGGTGCCGGTCGCCCACGTCAGAAGCGGCCCCGTGATGCTCTTGGTCGACCTCTGCCCTCGGTGGCTACCGGGGTACGAGCCGGTTTCGCAGCCACTGCCGCCGGCACAGACCTTGGACCCGGCCCGGAGCTTGGTGCACCAAGGAAGACCCTTTGCCGCTCATGAGGTCCTGGGCGCCCGGTGGAAGGCTGGTCCGGAGGAAGAACGCGATTTGTGGCAGGGGCTCGCCCAGATCTGTGTCGGTCTCACGCATGCCGCCCGCGGAAGCAGCGTCGGCGCTGTCCGGCTGCTGGAGCGGGGTGCGGCCCGACTCGAGGAGTACGACGCCGGTGACGGCTCGACATACGAACTCGACCCCACGGCGGTCGTGACCTGCCGCACGTGAGCACGTGATGCCGGGGGATGAGAAGTAGCCGTCCTGTTGCCAGTCTGCGAACCAGGGTTCCTCCCGGTAGTACCGCGTTATACTCGAGGGCATGAAAACCGCGATCTCGCTTCCGAATGACACGTTCGAGGCAGCCACGCGACGCGCTGCCGAGCTGGGGATCAGCCGCTCTCAGTTCTTTGCCGTTGCTGCTCGGCGCTACCTCGAGGAATTGGACAACACGTCGGTGATCACCCAGATCGACGACGCCCTCGATGACGCCAGCCTAGACGACGCCAGCCCAGATGACTCGGCGACTGGTGCGGTCGCTGCTGGTCGGCGTCGTCTTGCGGGTGCGGACGGCTGGTGATCGAGCGCGGTGGCATCTGTTGGGTGGACCTCGACGAACCTGGCGGCAGCGGGCCGGGAAAGCAGCGCCCGGTCCTGATCGTGCAGTCCGACTCCTTCAACGCCAGTCGGATCGGCACGGTGGTCGCGGCCGTCATCACCTCGAACACCGCGCTCGCCGCCCTGCCTGGCAATGTCTTCCTTCCTTCCTCGGCGTCCGGTCTGCCCAAAGACTCTGCGGTCAACGTGACCGCAATCGTGACCTTGGACAAGACCGATCTCCGGGAGCCTGTCGGTGTTCTCCCCGGCTACCTGACTGACGACGTCTCCCGCGGCCTGCGCCTGGTCCTCGACCTGTAGCGATTGGGCCCGTACTGGCGTGCAGATGGTCTGGAAGCCGACCTGCGTCACGCCGTAGCCCGCGGACCAGCTGCCCCGGCTAGGGTCGAGAGATGATCTCGGCTGTGACGTCCGATGCGTCCGACAACGTTCCCACCGACGGTGTGGCCGGCTGGTCGGTGGACGTGATGGAGCGGCTCGGGGGACCGGGAGCCGGCCTGGTCATCGCGGCAGAGAACCTGTTCCCGCCGCTGCCCAGCGAGGTGATTCTCCCGCTGGCCGGGTTCACCGCGAGTCGCGGTGACTTCACCCTGGCCGAGGCGCTGATCTGGACCACCATCGGCTCGGTCGTGGGCGCCATGATGCTGTACGCGCTCGGGGCGCTGTTCGGCCGCGACCGGATGCGCAACTGGGCACTGCACATGCCGCTGATCAAGCTGACCGACGTGGACCGAGCGGAGGCGTGGTTCGCCCGACACGGCTACAAAGCCGTCTTCTTCGGTCGGATGGTGCCGATCTTCCGCAGCTTCATCTCCATACCGGCCGGGATCGAACGGATGCCCGTGGTGATGTTCCTGCTGCTCACCACGGCAGGCAGCGCCATCTGGAACGCCATCTTCGTCCTCGCCGGCTACTGGCTCGGGGAGAACTGGGCCGACGTGGAACCGTACGCCGGGACCCTGCAGGTCATGGTGATCGGTGCCGTGCTACTCGGAGTCGCCTACTACGTCGTCAGTCGGCTGGTCCGGTCCCAGCGGCCGACCCAGAGCTGATCAGCCGGTGAACCAGCTCGCGGGTCCGGGACTGGTGTTGCGCCAGACGTGCTTGAGCTCCTGGTACTCCTCGAGCCCGGCCGCGCCGAGCTCGCGTCCGTTGCCGGAGCGTTTGAAGCCGCCCCACTCGGCCTGCGGGACGTAGTAGCCGAAGTCGTTGATCCACACGGTGCCGTGGCGCAGACCCGCCGCCACCCGGTCACCTCGCGCCTCGTCGCCGCTCCACACGGCGCCGGCGAGTCCGTACTCGGTGTCGTTGCCCAGGGTGACCGCCTCGTCCTCGGTGTCGAAGCGCTCGACCGTCAGGATCGGCCCGAATGTCTCCTCGCGCACGATGCGCATGTCGGCGATGCAGTTGTCGAAGATCGTGGGCAGGTAGAAGTACCCGCCGGAGAGGGCCGGATCCGTGGGGCGGCGACCGCCGGTCACGAGTCTCGCGCCCTCGCCGATCCCCACCCGGACGTGCTCCTCGACCTTCGCGCGGTGTTGCGCGGACACCAGCGGACCGGACTCCGACGTCTCGTCGAGGCCGTTGCCCAGGACGATCCGCTCGGCACGTGCGGCGACGGCTGCCACCAGGTCGTCGGCGATCGGACGCTCCACGATCAGTCGGGTGCCCGCGGAGCACACCTGCCC
>JACCXZ010000119.1 GCA_013696745.1 Nocardioidaceae bacterium
TAGTCGACGCGCAGGTTGCCGCCGGAACCGGGTCCGTCGCTGAAGTCGGCGGTGTCCAGGGCCGGGTCGCCGTCGTGGGTCTCGTTCACGCCGCCCTGCAGCTCGCTGGCCTCGACCGCTCCCGCACTGGCGGGCTGCGGGTCGCGCACGAACGGGTGCTCCACGATCTGTCCGGCCGCGCCGGGGATGCCGTTGCCGTCGTCGGCAGGGTCGGCGTTCAGGTCGCCCATGACCACGAACGCCGCACCAGGCCGCAGGCCGCCGCGCTCGCCGTCGTCGTCGTAGATGTAGCTCGACCGCTTGCCCGGCGACACGTAGTCGGCCCAGAACCGGATCTCGTCATGGTTCCTCTTGCCGTTGCGGTCCTCGGGTCCGTCGAAGCCGGGTGGCGTCGGGTGGCTGGCCAACACGTGCACCGCACGCCCGTTGACGATCACCGGCACATCGACGTGGTTCTTGCTCGACAGGCGGAACACCTCGAGCTCCTCCGGGGAGTACCAGTCCGCCGGCTCCGGCGTGTCCAGCTTGTCCGGCAGCAACGCACCCGGCATGTCGGCCCAGCGGAATTTCTGGAACGTGCGCACCGCCTCAGTGTCGATCGGGTACTTCGACACCAGCGCGAACCCGTACTGACCGGGGAACACACCGAAGCCGAACGCGTCTTCCCCGTACTCGCGGCCACTCTC
The DNA here is from genome assembly GCA_013696745.1 of Nocardioidaceae bacterium. Taxonomy (GTDB): domain Bacteria; phylum Actinomycetota; class Actinomycetes; order Propionibacteriales; family Nocardioidaceae; genus JACCXZ01. The sequence goes on from JACCXZ010000119.1 coordinate 687, forward strand.
GCCGATCACACCGTCGTTGTTCAGGTCGAAACCACTGGCGATGCCGGTGTTGGACGCGAACACCATCGCGTACGGGTATTCGATCGGGTCGGCACCGCCCTGACCCACCGCCAGGAAGTTGTCCTGGAACCTCTGCAGAGCCACGCCCTCGGCGTCGTAGTCGAACTCGTTGAGCAGCAGTACGTCGGGACGCTGACGCTGGATGATCTCGGCCACGTTGCGCACCTCCTCGTCCTGCTCCTCATCGTCGGCATCGGCGAGGTCGGCCGCGAGCTCACCCTCGGAAGAACGAAACATGGAGACGTTGAACGAAGCCATCCGCAGCTCCTGCGGCGGCCCACCCCGTCCGGTTCCGGGTGCGGCGGTGGATGCGGTCGGCGCCACCGCGGCCAGGGAGGCGGCCAGAGCCGCGGCGAGCAGGAACGTACCGGTACGAAGGGCAACACGGCTGATCACGGATACCTCCACGACGAGCTGGGACACGACGGCGTACCCACCCTAGGCGCTGCCGAAGAACATCGGGCGAATGGCAGCCGTCGGCGGCCGACCGGCTACCAGACGTCGCCGTCGCGCCAGTCGCAGGCCACCGGCCCGGCGAGGTCCACCGATCCCGCTGCTGCCAGGACGTAGACGCCACCGTCGTCATCCGGTGTGCGTTCGGGGCCGTGCGCGGTCAGCACCGAGGTCGGTCCCTGCCATCGCTGCCAGCCGCGCGCCGCGTAGAGCTCGGCCGCCGCGTCACTGGCCGACAGGGCACCGATGTCGTAGGCCCCGCCCACCAGCCGCTCCACCTCCCGCATGAGGGTGCCGGCGTGGCCCCGGCGTCGGTGGTCCCGGTGCACCGCTACGCCTTCGACGTAGCCCGTACGCAGCGCCCGCCCGCCGTGCAGCAGGCGGCGCTGCACCATGGCCGCGTGGCCGATCACCTGGTCCCCGAGCCACAGCATGGTGTGCATCCCGCCGAGGCTGTGCTCCCAGTCGTCGGCGCTGAAGTCACCGTCGAAGGCGGCGACCACGAGTGCCCGGACGGCTGCGAGGGACTGCGGGGCGAGATCGCCGGTGTGGGTAGTGCGAAGGATCACCTGGGTCATCGCGCCATCCTGGCAGCGCCCACCATTCAGCGGCCACGAGCCGCGGGGACGAGATCGCCGCGACGGTGGAGCCGCTCAGCCGGAACCTCAGCCGGCCAGGAGCGTGCGGAGGCGCGGGTCACGCAGGTACAGCCCCACCCACACCGCCACGCCGACGTACACCGGGAACAGCGTGGTGCTGAACAGCGGGCTCTCGATCCGTACGTGTGCCGAGACGGCGCCGCCGAGATAGCCGGTCAGCAGGACTGCACCGAGTACGGCGGTCCGGGGGATGACGTAGAGCGCGAGGCAGGCGAGCTCGAGGACGCCGATCGCAACGGCAGAGCCCTCGGGGTAGCCGAGTTCTGCGAACGACTCCACGGCGGCGTCGATCTCGAGGATGTGGATGATGCTGTCGAAGGCAAGGAACAGCGCAATCAGGGCGGTCACGACCACGCCCGCTCGATACCGGGTATCCGGGGCCGGGCGGGTGGCGGTCTGCTCGATGGCTCGATCCCGCTGCGCAGGGCTGCGGCGACGACTAGCCTGGCGCCCGGAATGGACACATCCACGGGGAATGACCGACTGGCCGCCGAACAGCGCGCGCGGGTGCTCATCGATCGCCAGCTCACTGACCCGGGGTGGGCGGTCCAGGACAAGCGTGACCTGAACCTGTTCGCCGGGCAGGGAGTCGCGATTCGCGAGGCCGTGATGGCCAGCGGCCATGGCCGCGTCGACTACCTGCTCTACGTGGACCGGAAGGCGATCGGTGTGATCGAGGCCAAGCCGCAGGGCGCGACGCTGTCGGGGTGGAGTGGCAGTCAGCGATGTACGCCGAAGGGCTGCCGCCCGACGTACGGCTCAAGGCGCTGACCGTCGACGGGCGCCTGCCGTTCGTCTTCGAGGCGAGCGGGTCGGAAACCCACCTCACCAACGGCTTCGACCCGGACGCGCGGGCACGCAGGGTCTTCGCGTTCCCGCAGCCGGCTACGCTGGCGCGCGTCTTGCGTGATGCCGAGTGCGACCCGGATCGAGCGACCTGGCAGGCCAAGGTCCGGCACCTGCCCGAGCTGGACACCGCGCCGCTGCGGCCGGCTCAGATCACAGCGATCCACGGTGTCGAGAGGTCGCTTCGCGAGCAGCGCTTCGACCGGTCGCTGGTGCAGATGGCCACCGGAGCCGGCAAGACGTACACCGCGGTGACGTCGTCGTACCGGTTGTTCAAGCACGGCGGGTTCACCCGTGTGCTGTTCCTGGTCGACCCCAACAACCTGGCCGACCAGACGCTCGCGGAGTTCCAGAACTACCGCACGCCGGACGACGGACGGCTGTGGCCGCGGCTCTCGAGACGGGTGCGGAGGGACCGCGCGTCGAACCCTGAGCTCGAGCAGACGGGTCAGTGCGCGTCGCCGGTCGGCTTCCTGCGGATCAGCCAGGACGGCGGACGGTGAATGAGGGGCACGATCGCGACGGCGGTCACGGTGATGGAGATGATCGTCCCGGTCGAGGACGAGAACAGGTCCGGGTCGGGGACCGTGCGCACGGCCTGGACCGCAGCGCCTGCGAGAAAGGCCACGACTGCACCGAGCAGGACAAGTCTGCCGTAGCGCAGCTCCGAGGAGGCCGTGCAGGGACGGTACCGCTCGATCGGGTCATTTGGCGCCTGTGGAAAGCTCGCTATCGAACAGGTGAGCGAATATAATCAAGGTATGACAGCCGAACCGGTCGAGCCAGTCGAGGAGCCGTCTGCGGACAGCATGCCCGACGACGCTGACACCGCCATGCGCAATGGGCTGTTGTCGGCTGCGTCGCTGGCGGAGGCGCGGTGGCAGCGGTTGAACGAGGAGGACGCCGACGATGAGCGGCGGCGTGCTCCGGTGTCCGCTCGGGCCCACACCTGGGCGATGACACTCGGCGGGCCCAAGCTGGCGGCGATGTTGGCCGATGTGGATGTCGCGTCGTTGTCCGATGACGAGTGTGTGGTGTTCGCCCAAGCGGTGACCCGTCAGCAGTCCTGGACCGACATGATGCTTTTCGACGTCACCGCCGCGTTCGCCGCCCACCGGCCCGGCCCGGATGAGACCGAACGGCGCTTCGGGTTCCCACCCGGACCCGGGGTGGAGCGACGCATCCAGCTCGGCGGCGAAGACACTCGTCCGCTTGGATCCTTCGCGGCGTCGGAGTGGGCCGCGGCGCTGAAGGTGTCCCGGGCGATCGCTACCCGGCTGATCGCGGACTCGCTGGACCTGACCGCACGGTTGCACGTGGTGATGTTCAACGCCCGCGGCGGCAACGGCGACACCCGACGTGCGCGGATGATCGCTGATCGCACCCGCTGGCTGGACCCGGCCACGCTGACGGCGGTGCAAAGTGAGATCACCCCGATCCTGGCCACCGTGACCGCCGGGAAGCTGGAGCAGATCATCGACCGGATCGTGGGCACCCGCGACCCCGCGGCCGCCAAGGCCCGGGCAGAGCGGGCCAGTCAGCGCCGGGAGGTGTGGATCGGACACACCCGTGACGAGCACGCCGACATCTACGGCACCCTGGACGGCATCGGCGCCACCGTCTTGGACCACCGTCTCGACGAGCTGGCCACGGCGATCGGGCGGGTGGTCCGTGCGCACGGCGAACCAGCAGGTTTCGGACCCGACGACCAGAGCTTCGATCAGCGCCGCGCCCGCGCCCTGGTGCTGCTCGCTGCGCCGGTGCAGGTGGCCCGGCTGATGCGGCTCGCCCGGGAACTGCGGTCCCCGGCCAGCGACGAACCGGCCAGCGACGAACCAACCGACGCCGAGACAGCCGATGGGGCCGAGGCGGATGATCCCGGCCAGGAGTGCGCTGGGCTGCTGGACGCGATCACCCTGTACGTGCACCTGGGCGCCGACGGAACCCTGGACCTCGAAGACCTCGGCGTCCTGTCGATGCCCACCGTGCGCGACCTGCTTGCCACCACCACTGCGACAGTGCGGGTGGCCCCAGTGATCGACCTGAACGCCACCTACACGTCCCCCGGCTACCGACCGTCGGTGCAGCTGCGCGAGCAGACCGTGCTGATGCGCGCGACCTGCTGGTTCCCCTACTGCGAGCGACCGTCCCGAGCGTGCGACTACGAACACAGCGTGCCGTGGCCACGCGGACCAACTGAAACCGGCAACGCCGGCCCCGCGTGCCGTGGCCACCACCGGGTCAAGACCCACGGCAACTGGCGACTACACCAAGCATGCACCGGCGTGTACGTCTGGCAGGCACCCACCGGCCACGTCTACATCGTCACTCCGGACGGCACCCACGCCCTCAGCTGAAGAGCTCGTCGAGCTGGTCGGCGTCGATGGCCAGCAGCGCCCCGTCGGCCCCGCTGCGGGCGTGGTTGCACACGAGGATGTCGACGTGGCCGAAGGAGTCCACCGCAGCGCCAATGACTCCTCGGGCCGCGGTGGCATCAGCGAGGTCGGCGGCCATGTCTAGGCCCGTGAGCGTGTCGGCACGTCAACGGGACACCCATCCGGCATGCGACAGGCCCCCTGCACGGAGCAGGGGGCCTGCCGGACGTACGCGGGTCGATCAGGGCAGCTGGAGGCTCTGGCCGACGTAGATCAGCGAGGGGTCACTGACGACGCCGCGGTTGGCGTCGTACAGCGCCTGCCATCCGCCCGACACGCCCTGCGCGGCGGCGATGCCCGACAGGGTGTCGCCGGCCCGCACGGTGTAGTCGCCACCCTGCGGCTGTGCCGCAGAGCCGTGCGGGTGCGTGTGCGACGCAGCGTTGCCGCTCGGCGCGCTCGGTGCCGCCGGCGTTCCGGCGGCCTCGGCGTCACCGAAGCCGAGCTGGGCGGTACACGCTGGCCACGCGCCCCAGCCCTGGCCCACGAGCACCTTCTCGGCGATCGCGATCTGCTCCGAGCGCGAGGCGAGGTCGGCCCGCGAGGCGTACTGCAGACCGCCGTAGCCCTCCCACGTGGGCTGGTAGAACTGCAGACCGCCGTAGTAGCCGTTGCCGGTGTTGATGTGCCAGTCACCGCTGGACTCGCACTGGGCAAGGGCGTCCCACGTGCTGTCGTCGGCTGCCGAGGCGGTGCCGGCGCCGCCGACCATGGGGGCGGCTACGGCAACTGCCACCGTTGCGGTCATGGTCGCGGCCCGAACGGCCCCGCGCTTGGGCGTGACTGCTCGGTGGCGTGGAACATAGGACATGAGTGGCTCCTCTCCGTCGCCTGCGAGGTCAGCTGTCGGGTTCGGATGGAGAGCACCCGGCCGCTCGTGCGCGGCTTCACCCCATAGGTCTGGGACTGTCGATCAGTCAGGGACCGACGTACTCGGGTCCCCCGCTCCCACCCCTGTCGGATCAGTTCGTCGACGATTGGGTCCGTGGCGGCGGGGTGGGATTCGGCGGCCGCCACGAAGTGGACAACCCTACGTACATCGGCGCTGGGACTCAAGTCGTGCAGTATCGGCGTTGTGGATGGGCTCGCCCCACGGTCTCGGTTGCCGTCTGCAGCTGTAGGGGGCAGGCTCAGCGCCATCGGAGACCGGATTGCACCGAACGGGGGTGCCGGCTGAGGGAAGCGACGTGCTGTACCGGGTGCTGCGGCTAGTGCTGCTGGTGGTCTTCCGCGTCCTCTACCGGCCCACGATCACCGGTCGGTCACACATCCCCACAACGGGACCGGTGATCCTGGCCAGCAACCACCAGTCCTTCGTGGACAGTGTCGTGATCCCCCTGGCGGCGCCGCGCCACATCAGCTTCCTTGCCAAGTCCGACTACTTCACCGGCACTGGCGTCAAGGGCGCGTTGCTCCGGTGGTTCTTCACGACGGTGGGACAGGTGCCGGTGCAGCGCAACGACAACCGCGCCTCGCAGGCTTCCCTGGACGTCGCGTTGGGGGTGCTGGAGCAGGGTGCGGCGTTCGGCATCTATCCGGAGGGCACCCGTTCGCGAGACGGGCGGCTCTACCGCGGGCACACCGGCGTGGGATGGCTGGCGTTGACCGCGTCGTGCCCGGTCGTGCCGGTGGCCGTGCAGGGCACCGAGCGGGTGCTGCCCATCGGTGGACGGCTCAGGCTGGCCAAGGTCCGCATCGCCTTCGGTGAGCCGATCGATCCGGCCGCGTACGGCGGGTTCCGGCCGGCCCAGGCGCGTCGCGCGATGGCCGATGACATCATGAGCGCCATCGCCGCGATGTCCGGCAAGGAGGTGGCCGGGGTCTACCACCCGCTCCCCGAGCCGCAACAGGGGGGAGCGTGACCGGCGGCGCGCAGCCGCTGGCCACGGCAGCTGGTCGGACCGCCGAGCTGGGCCGACTGCTGGAGTTCGCGCAACGGTCGGCTGTGCCCGGGGCACCTGGCTTCGCCTACCTCGACGTCCGCGGGGAGCCGGACCCTACCCAGGGCTACCAGCTGTGGATCACCGCACGGATGACGCACGTCTTCGGGCTGGCGCACCTGCTGGGCCGTCCCGATGCCGCTGACCTGGCGCGATCCGGTGTCGACGCGCTTGCCGAAGCGTTCCACGACGCAGAGCACGGCGGTTGGCACGGCCACCTCGGCACTGCCGGTGCGCCAGTCGACGAGCGCAAGGCGATGTACGACCACGCGTTCGTGGTCCTGGCGTCCTCGACGGCCCACCTGGCCGGAGTCCCCGGTGCTGAGCCGTTGCTTGCGCAGGCACTCGAGGTGGTCGACCAGCACTTCTGGGACGACGACGCGGGTTCCTGCCGGGAGAGCTGGGACCGGGCCTGGACACAGACCGAGGACTACCGGGGGACCAACAGCGCCATGCACGGCGTCGAGGCGTTCCTCGCTGCCGGAGCGGTCACCGGTGAGGACCGCTGGACCCAGCGCGCGCTGCGCATCGCCGAGCGGATCGTGCACCGGGTCGCCGCCGAGCGCGACTGGCGGCTGCCCGAGCACTTCGACTCGCAATGGCGGGTGCGCACCGAGTACAACGCCGGCTCGCCGGCCGACCCGTTCCGGCCGTACGGCGTGACCGTCGGGCACCTGCTGGAGTGGGCGAGGCTGCTCCTGCACCTGGAGTCGGCGCTGCACGAACCGCCGCAGTGGCTGCTGCACGATGCCACGGCGCTGTTCGCCACGGCCGTGCAGATCGGCTGGGAAGCCGACGGGTTCCCGGGGTTCCTGTACACAGTGGACTGGGAGGACGCCCCGGTCGTCGTCGAGCGGATGCACTGGGTGGCGATCGAGGCAGTCATGACCGGCGAGGTGATCGCCCAGCGCACCGGCCGCGACGAGCACGCTGCCTGGGCGCAACGGTTGTGGCGAGCGGTCGAGCCCTTCGTGGACCGCGCGCACGGCGGCTGGCACCACGAGCTCGACCCGCTGGGTCACGTGACGAGCACGGTGTGGCATGGCAAGCCGGACGCCTACCATGCGGTTCAGGGCATGCTCCTGCCCGACCTGCCG
>JACCXZ010000130.1 GCA_013696745.1 Nocardioidaceae bacterium
CTGCGCGCCAGGGTCACGATCCGCCGGGGCGACGGGCGTTCCGAGTCGGTGGGGGAGAGTCGCGGACGGCACATGTGCTGGCGCCACGCGGTCCCGGCTCCTGATCTGCAGGTCGAGATACGAGACGTCGGGAGCATCCTGCTGGGCCGGGTTGACTACGGGTGGCTCGACCACTGCACTGCCATGTCGGGGAGTTCGACGGGATGCGCAAGTACACCAGAGACCTGAGGCCGGGTGAGGATGCGGGCGACGTCGTCACCCGTGAGAAGCGTCGCGAGGACCGGGTCCGGCGCGAGGCGCTGGGGATGACCAGACTCATCTGGGCCGAACTCGACCCAGCCCGCAGTGCCCGCACGGCACGCCTGCTGCAGGTCGACCTGCAGGAGTCATGCCGTCTCTACACACGCAACCGGCGACACTTCGTCTTACTCGTACGGGCGACACGTACCGGACTCCCCATGGCACGTTGCCACTCCCCATGGGTTGCGTCCCATGGGGAGTGCGGCTTACCAGGGGACCCTGGTAAACCGCGCCCCAGGTGCGAGGATGGCTCGCATGGCACCCGAGAACCTGCTGGGCGGACCGCCCGAGACCATGCTGCCCGTCGACCCTGCGGCTGCGATGCTCGCCGACCTCCTCACCGAGGGTGCGGACAGCGCGCAGATGCAGGCAGCGGCGGACACCGTCGCACGCGCGCACCCGGCGTCGAGCCTGCCCTGGGCGGTGCTGGCGGAGGCATCACTGGCGCAGGGCCGTGACGTCGAGGCCTACGCGTTCGCGCGCACCGGCTACCACAGGGGTCTGGACGCTCTGCGTCGCAACGGCTGGGGCGGCTATGGTCCGGTGCCGTACCGGCACCAGCCCAACCGTGGATTTCTGCGGGCGCTGGCAGCGCTCGCGATCGCGGCCGAGCGCATCGGGGACGTCGAGGAGGCTACTCGGTGCCGGGACTTCCTGCAGGACTCCAGCCAGGAGGCGCACGCCGCGCTGCTCGGCTGACGATGCGACCCGCAGCCGTGGTGGCGGAATCGTCCCCTGCGTCGATTCCGACACGCGGCCGCGGACCGACATTGTGACATCGAATCGCGGCTACGTCGCGGAGTTTCGCGCGTGCCGCGGGTCCGGCAGCATCATCGCCACGGCTCCTGGTACCACCGTCCAACTCTTCGCCCGGTACGGTCCGGAGACCTCACCGTCGCTGTTGACCCAGAACTCGTCGCCCTGGACCGCGAGCTCCCTCGCCCGACTGGTCTTGACGTCCTCGCGTAGCGCGTGCTCGCCGCGACGCAGCCCAAGCGCGTACCCGAGGCGGGCGACCGGGGAGTCGGCGTAGCTGACCATCACGTCGGCCCATCCGTCGCCGGGGTCCGCCCCTGGGCTCAGGTGCGCCCCGGCGCCGACATAAGCACCGTTTCCCATCGCCACCATCATGACGCCGTGGGAATGCGGTAACCGCTCCTGGTCGACGTAGATCCGCAGGTGCAGGCCGGGCGCCGTGAGACCCGCCTGGATGGCGCCGACGGCGTACCCGATCGGACCGAGCCGTCTCTTCCACCACGACGCCTGGCGTCCCGCGTGGGCACCGAGCCCGACGTGTACCGCGTTGACCGTGACCTTCCCCTCGTCGTCGACTATCAGGTCGATCTCGGTGCGCACGGCGTCGACGAGCTGGCGCGCGGCTTCGTCGGGTTCCACGGACAGCCCGATCGTGCGCGCGAGGTCGTTGCCGGTCCCCAGCGGGATCAGGCCGATCGGTACGCGACCCAGCTCGCCCCGGACGTACAGCGCGGACACGAGCGCGTGCAGGCTGCCGTCGCCGCCGATGGCCACCACGGTCTCGTCGTCGCGACGCCCGTCGAGCACCCGGTCGAGGTCTGCGCCGTCGGCGGTCTCCTCCAGGCGTACCGGCCCGTCGTCGCGGAGCACGGCCAGAGCGGCCTCGATCGACGGGACGTCGGTGCTGCCGGCCGCTGCGTTGGTGATGACGAGTCTGGGGTTCACATCGGCTGATCCTAGGCGCCGGTTCGCTACCCTGTGTGCGCACGTGTCCGGCCGCCGGGCGTACGCGGGGGCTACCCAACCGATGTGCCGAGGTGTTGAGCCATGCCCGCTGTGGTGATCGTGGGGGCCCAGTGGGGCGATGAGGGCAAGGGCAAGGCGACCGACCTGCTCGGCTCCGAGGTCGACTACGTCGTGAAGTTCAACGGCGGCAACAACGCCGGTCACACGGTCGTCATCGGTGACCAGAAGTACGCGCTGCACCTGCTGCCCAGCGGAATCCTGTCCCCCGAGGTGGTGCCGGTCATCGGCAACGGCGTCGTGGTGGACCTCGGGGTGCTGTTCGAGGAGCTCGACGGTCTCGAGGCCCGCGGCATCGACACCAGTCGGCTCGTCATCAGTGCCAGCGCGCACCTGATCGCGTCCTACAACCGCACGATCGACAAGGTCACCGAGCGCTTCCTGGGCTCGCGGCGCATCGGCACCACCGGCCGCGGGATCGGTCCCACCTATGCCGACAAGATGAACCGCATCGGCCTGCGGGTGCAGGACATCTTTGACGAGGGCATCCTCACCCAGAAGGTCGAGGCCGCACTCGACCTGAAGAACCAGGTGCTGGCCAAGATCTACAACCGTCGAGCCGTGGACCCTGCCGAGGTGGTCGACGAGCTGCTCTCCTACGCCGACCGGCTGGGTCCCATGGTCACCGACACCGGCCTGCTCCTGCACCGGGCACTCGACGCCGGCGACACGGTGCTGCTCGAGGCCGGACAGGCCACCCTGCTCGACGTCGACCACGGCACCTACCCGTTCGTCACCTCCAGCAACGCGACCTCCGGCGGCGCGTGCACCGGCTCGGGGATCCCGCCCAACCGCATTGATCGGGTGGTGGCGATCGTCAAGGCGTACACGACCCGGGTCGGCGAGGGGCCCTTTCCCACCGAGCTGCACGACGACGCCGGTGAGTTCCTGCGCACGACCGGTGCGGAGTACGGGACCACGACCGGCCGTCCCCGGCGCTGCGGTTGGTACGACGCGGTCATCGCGCGCTACGCGGCCCGCGTCAACGGGGTCACCGACTTCGTGCTGACCAAGCTCGACGTGCTGACCGGGCTCGAGCAGGTGCCGGTGTGCGTCGCGTACGACGTGGACGGGCAGCGCCTCGACGAGATGCCGGTGAACCAGACCGACTTCCACCATGCCGAACCGGTCTACGAGTACCTGCCGGGGTGGTGGGAGGACGTCAGCACCGCGCGCCGACTCGAGGACCTACCGGTCAACGCCCGCTCTTACGTGGACGTGCTGGAGAAGATGTCCGGGGCCCCGATCTCGGTGATCGGGGTCGGGCCGGGGCGTGCCGAGTCCGTGGTCGTGCGCGACCTCACCTGAGCTGTGGCGGCATTGCGACCACTACAGTGAGGGCCCGTGAAGATCCTGGTCATCGGCTCCGGAGGCCGCGAGCACGCGCTCGCGCTCGCCATGGCACGCGATCCGTCGGTGACACAGGTGCATGCTGCACCCGGAAATCCTGGCATCGGTGCCGTCGCGACCCTGCACCCCGTCGACATCGACGACCGCACCCAGGTGGCCAGCCTCGCGGAGTCGCTGGCGGTCGACCTCGTCGTGGTCGGGCCCGAGGCGCCGCTGGTCGCCGGCGTCGCTGACGTGGTACGTGCAGCCGGCATCGCCTGCTTCGGACCGGGTGCGGCGGCGGCGCAGATCGAGGGCTCCAAGTGGTTCGCGAAGGACGTGATGGCGTCGGCAGGTGTGCCGACCGCGATGGCCCACGTGTGCGACACCGAGGAGCAGGTGGTCGCTGCACTCGACGCCTTCGGTGCGCCCTACGTCGTGAAGGACGACGGCCTGGCCGCCGGCAAGGGCGTCGTCGTGACCCGGGACCGCGAGGTCGCCCTGGAGCACGCCCGAGGCTGCCGGCGGGTCGTGGTGGAGGAGCATCTCGACGGTCCGGAGGTGTCGCTGTTCGCCGTGACCGACGGACAGACGGTGCTGCCGCTGCAACCCGTCCAGGACTTCAAGCGCATCGGGGACGGCGACACCGGACCCAACACCGGTGGCATGGGCGCGTACACGCCACTGCCGTGGGCACCGGCGGACCTGGTCGCCGACGTGCACGAGCGCGTCCTGGTGCCGACCGTCCGGGAGATGGAACGTCGCGGCGTCCCCTTCACCGGTCTGCTGTATGCGGGCCTTGCCCTGACCTCACGCGGGGTGCGGGTCATCGAGTTCAACGCCCGCTTCGGTGACCCGGAGACGCAGGTCCTGCTGGCCCTGCTCGACTCCTCGCTCGGCACGCTGCTGCACTCGGCTGCCACCGGTCGGCTGCACGAGGTCGCGCCGCCGCGCTTTTCGCCCGGTGCGGCGGTGGCTGTCGTCGTGGCGGCCCAGGGCTATCCCGGCACGCCACGTGCGGGCGACGTGATCGGGGGGCTGGATGCTGCCGACGCGCTCGAGGGCGTCGATGTGATCCACGCCGGGACCACCTCCGCGGACGACGGCTCGGTACGCAGCTCCGGAGGCAGGGTGCTGGCGGTCACAGCCAGGGGCACGGACCTGGCGCAGGCCCGGGAGCGGGCGTACGCAGGGGTCGCGCTCGTCGACCTCCCCGGCTCGCAGGTCCGTACGGACATCGCCCTGCGGGCCGCCGAGCAGGACGGCGCCGGCTGAGCCGATCGGGGACGGCCCGGGGATGGGCGACAATGGAACACGTGATCCCCAACGTCCTGGCCTCCCGGTACGCCTCACACGACCTGCGTGCGCTGTGGAGCCGCGAGCACACGATCGTGCTGGAGCGCCGGCTGTGGTTGGCCGTGCTCCGGGCCCAGCGCGACCTCGGGGTCGCGGTGCCGGACGGTGTGGTCGAGGCGTACGAGCAGGTGCTCGACACTGTCGATCTTGACTCGATCGCGGCCCGCGAGCGCGTCACCCGCCATGACGTCAAGGCGCGGATCGAGGAGTTCAACGCGCTCGCCGGTCATGAGCACGTGCACAAGGGCATGACCTCGCGCGACCTCACCGAGAACGTCGAGCAGCTGCAGATGCGCTCGTCGCTGCAGCTGCTGCGCGATCGGGCCGTGGCGGCGCTGGCCCGACTCGCCGAGCTGGCCGTGACCCATCGCGACACGGTCATCGCCGGCCGCAGTCACAACGTGCCGGCGCAGGCGACCACGTTGGGCAAGCGTTTCGCCAGTGCCGCCGACGAGCTGTTGGTCGCCGTTGACCGGCTCGAGGGACTGATAGAGCGGCTCCCGCTGCGCGGCATCAAGGGACCGGTCGGCACCGCCCAGGACATGCTCGACCTGCTCGACGGTGACCCGGCCCGCCTCGCCCGGCTGGAGGCCCGTGTCGCCGAGCACCTCGGGTTCGCACGGGTGTTGACCAGCGTCGGCCAGATCTACCCGCGATCCCTGGACTACGACGCCGCCTCTGCGCTGGTGCAGCTGGTGGCGGCGCCGTCGAACCTCGCGACCACAGTGCGCCTGATGGCAGGTCATGAACTGGTCACCGAGGGGTTCAGGGCCGGTCAGGTCGGCTCGTCGGCGATGCCGCACAAGATGAACACCCGCTCCTGCGAACGGCTCAACGGTCTCGCCGTCGTCGTGCGCGGCAATGCGGCGATGATCGGTGAGCTCGCTGGTGACCAGTGGAACGAGGGCGACGTGTCCGACTCGGTGGTCCGACGGGTCGCGCTGCCGGACGTCTTCTTCGCCGCCGACGGATTGTTCGAGACGTTCCTGACGGTGCTGGCCGAGTTCGGTGCGTTTCCCGCGGTCCTCCAACGTGAGCTGGACCGGTACCTGCCGTTCCTGGCGACCACCAAGGTGCTGATGAACGCGGTCCGTCAGGGGGTCGGCCGGGAGAGCGCCCACGAGGCGATCAAGGAACACGCGGTCGCTGTGGCGCTGTCCATGCGGGAGCAGGGCAGCGCGTGCAACGACCTGCTCGACCGGTTGGCCGGCGACCCGCGGCTCGGGCTGTCCCGCCGCGACATCGACACCGCCGTGGCTTCGCCGTTGGCGTTCACCGGGGCCGCCGTCGACCAGGTCGACACCGTCGTGGCTCAGGTGGAGGCGTTGGCCGCCAAGCACCCCGTGGCGGCGGCGTACCGTCCGGCGGACATCCTGTGACGCGCGTGACCCCCGAGATCCCCGGCGCCACGCACCTTTACTCCGGCAAGGTTCGAGACCTGTACGAACTTCCCGACGGGCACCTGCTGATGGTCGCCTCGGACCGGATCTCGGCTTACGACGTCGTGCTGGCCCCCCCGATCCCCGACAAGGGAACAGTGCTGACACAGCTGTCCCTGTGGTGGTTCGAGCAGGTCGCCGACCTGCTTCCCCAGCATGTCGTGTCCACCGACGTGCCGGACGCGGTACGTGGGCGCGCCGTCATCTGCGAGCGACTGGACATGTACCCCGTCGAGTGTGTTGCCCGTGGGTACCTGACCGGCTCCGGGCTGATCGACTACCGGCGCACCGGACAGGTGTGCGGTGTGCGGCTGCCGACCGGGCTGCGCGACGGGGACCGGCTGCCCGAGCCGATCTTCACCCCCGCGACCAAGGCGGCGCTGGGGGAGCACGACGAGAACGTGTCGTACGACGCCGTGGTTCAGACCGTGGGAGCCGACGTGGCTGCGCGCCTGCGCGAGATCACGCTGGCGGTGTACGCACGCGGGGAGCTGATCGCCCGCGAGCGGGACATCATCCTGGCCGACACCAAGATCGAGCTCGGGCAGCGCGCCGACGGGACCATCGTGCTGGCCGACGAGCTGCTGACTCCGGACTCGAGTCGCTTCTGGCCGGCCGAGTCCTGGGAGCCGGGCCGTGCGCAGCCGTCCTTCGACAAGCAGTACGTACGCGACTGGCTCACCTCCCCGGTCAGCGGCTGGGACCGTGCGAGCGGCACGGCCCCGCCGCCGCTGCCCGCCGACGTCGTCTCCCGCACGAGGACCCGGTACGTCGAGGCGTACGAACGACTGACGGGTCTGCGCTTGCATCCGCTGTGATGCATAGACTCAGCAGGTCCCCCCGCTCGTACGTCAGGAGCACCACCGTGGCCCGTGTCGTCGTCGACGTCATGCTCAAGCCCGATATCCTCGACCCGCAGGGCAAGGCCGTGCACGGCGCCTTGCCGCGGCTCGGGTTCGACGGGATCAGCGAGGTCCGCCAGGGCAAGCGTTTCGAGCTCGAGGTCGACGGTGAGCTGACCGAGGAGCGGCTGGCGCAGATCCGCAGCCTCGCCGAGACCGTGCTGTCCAACCCGGTCATCGAGGACTACGCCGTGCACGTGCAGACCGCATGAAGGTCGGAGTCGTCACCTTCCCGGGGTCGCTCGACGACGTCGACGCGGCCCGGGCGGTGACTCTGGCCGGTGGCGAGGCCGTCCCGCTCTGGCACGGCGACCACGACCTGCGAGGCGTCGACGCGGTGGTGCTACCCGGCGGCTTCTCCTACGGCGACTATCTGCGCTGCGGCGCGATCGCCCGGTTCGCAGCCGTCATGACCGAGGTGATAGTCGCCGCCGGACGGGGGATGCCGGTGCTCGGCATCTGCAACGGCTTCCAGATCCTGTGCGAGTCGCACCTGCTGCCCGGCGCACTGATCCGCAACGACCACCGCAGGTTCGTGTGCAAGGACCAGCGGCTGCGCATCGAGAACGTCGCCACCGCGTGGACCTCGGTCTACGAGCCGGGCGCGGAGATCACCATCGTGCTGAAGAACGGCGAGGGCGGGTACGTCGCCGACCAGTCCACCCTCGATGCGCTGGAAGGCGAGGGCCGGGTGGTCGCTCGTTACCTCGACGGCAACCCGAACGGCTCGGCCCGTGAGATCGCCGGCATCGTCAACGCAGCCGGCAACGTGGTGGGTCTGATGCCGCACCCGGAGCACTGCGTGGAGGAGCTGACCGGTCCCGGCACCGACGGTCTGCCGTTCTTCGCATCCGTACTGAGCACGTTGGCAGCACGATGATCAGGGCGGCGGCCTAGCCAGGTACACGTTCGGTGATTCCGCGTTCTTCCGCCTCAGCTACCGGCAGCCGGTCGATCACCGGCACCCGGACCGCGGGTCGTACCGACAACGGCTCACGCTGATCCACGTCGCTCGCAGCGCGCCGATGGTGCTGCAGACGTCCGGTTACTACGTGACTCCGTACCCGGTGATGTCTGAACCGACCGAACTGCTCGGAGCCAACCAGGTCAGCGTCGAGCAGCGCTACTTCCTGCCGTCGCGGCCGCGACCGGCACGCTGGAAGCACCTGACGATTCGGCAGGCGGCGGCGGACCACCACCGCATCGTTTCGGCACTGGAGCCGATCTGCGGCCAGCGATGGATCTCCACCGGTGCCAGCAAGGGTGGGATGACGTCGGTCTACCACCGCCGTTTCTACACCGACGACGTCGACGGGACTGTGGTGTACGTCGCGCCCAACGACGTGCGAGACCGGGACGACCGGTACCAGGCGTTCATCGACCGTGCCGGCCACGATCGGACGCGTCGCGGTGTCGTTCGAAGGCACGGTGCTCGCGACCCCCTTCGCGTTCTGGACGTACGACGGCAGCTACCTGTGCGACTCCATCCCGGGGCCACGTTCCACCGACCGCCGCATCTTCGACTTCATCGCCCGTATCGGCGACTGGACCTTCAACACCGACCAGGGGCTACGGCCGTACCAGGCGTACTACTACCAGGCTGCCCACGAACTCGGGGCACCGTCGACGGCTGCTGACGCACCGCACCTCGAGGGCCTGCTCCAGCATCCGGGAGCCGAGTCACCTCGTTCGGCGCTGCCGCGACGGTTGCGGTCGGTGGTCTTCCGGCCAGCGGCGATGCGGCGGATCGACCGGTGGGTCCGGCTCCACGGGAGACGAGGTCAGCCGGCGGCGACCAATGCCACGGCGACCGCGGTGAGCGCGAGCCCGACCGCCTGGTGCCGGTGGATCGCCTCGCGCAACACGATGGCCGCGAGCACGACGGTGACCGCGGGGTACAGCGCTGCGAGCACTCCGGCGACGGTCAACAGTCCTGACTGCGTGGACAGCAAGAACATCAGCGTGGCGGCCGAGGACAGCACACCCGCCGACGCTGCGGTCAGGGCCGCCCGGTCACGGGGGACCCAGGCCGCGCCCAGTGCGAGGGCGACCGCGATGGTCACCCCGACCGCGGTCCACTGGGTGAGCGCCAGCGGACCGAGACCGGCCTGGTCGGGCACCTGGCCCAGGGCCGCGAACAGCACTCCGAACCCGAGCCCCGCCGACAGCCCGTTGGCCATGTCGTCGACGGCGGAGCCCGTGACCGGGCCTGCCTCGGGTGTCCGGGCGACCATCCAGACGGCGGGCAGCGCGAGCACCACCCCGGTCCAGGTGAGCGCTCCCGGCCGTTCGCCGGCGGCGACACCGACAGCCAGCGGTACGAGGGCCGTGCCGACCGCCGACAGCGGCGCGACCACACCCATCCGGCCGCTGCCGAGTCCGCGGTACAGGCACACGGTTCCGGCGCCGCCGCCGACGCCTGCGACCAGCGCCCAGAACCAGTCGGCGGGCTCGACGTCGCCGGTGAAGACCAGGGCGAGACCGGTGGTCACCACGGCTGCCATCATCTGGGCGGCAACGGCCACCGCCCACATCGACGTGCGGCGTGACAAGACCCCGCCCACGAAGTCCGACAGCCCGTAAGCAACAGCGCAGCCCAGGGCCAGCAGGATGCTCACCGAATGCACTCTAGGCTCGCGCTCGTGCTGGATGTTCCTCGTCTCATGACCGACCGGCTGGTGCTGCGCGGCTGGACCGCGCCCGATCGGGATGCGTTCGCGGCGATGAACGTCGACCCCGAGGTCATGCGGTTCTTCCCGGCCGTGCAGTCCCGCGCCGAGTCCCATGCGATGGTCGACCGGATCCAGGCGTCGTTCGAGTCCGACGGGTGCGGCCTGTGGGCACTCGAGCGTCGCGACGACGGCGCGTTCGTAGGCTTCACGGGGCTGCTCCGCGTCGGGGACGGCCTCCCGGTCTCAGGCGAGGTCGAGGTCGGGTGGCGGTTGACGCGATCCGCCTGGGGGCAGGGGTTGGCCACCGAGGCGGCCCGGGCGGCGCTCAGGTACGGATTCGAAACCGGCGGTCTGCACGACGTCATGTCGATGACTGCGCAGATCAACGTGCCGTCCAGGCGGGTCATGGAACGGCTGGGTATGGTGCGCGACCGCAGCGCCGACTTCGACCACCCGCGGCTGCTGGCGGACAGCCCGCTGCGCCGGCACGTGGTGTACCGGATCTCCCGCAGCAGATGGGCACAACCCCTCGCCCAGCCCTCGACCGGCTGCCACGCACGGGGTGCAGTGCAGGCGGTCGCGCTGGACGACAGGCACCGGTTCTCCAAGCCGGCCCGGGAAGCGATCCGACTCGTCGCCGGCATCGGCGTGGAGGGTGACGCGCACGCCGGCGCCACCGTGCAGCACCGCTCGCGCAAGCGCTGGCACCCGGAGGCACCCAACCTGCGCCAGGTGCACCTCCTGCACGCGGAGCTCCTCGACCAGCTGCGCCCGGCGTACGACGTAGCTCCGGGTGACCTGGGGGAGAACCTGCTGACCCGCGGCGTGGACCTGCTCGACCTGCCCGCGGGCGCACGGCTGCACGTCGGGGACACCGCGCTCGTCGAGGTCATGGGGCTGCGCAACCCGTGTGTTCAGCTCGACCGCTTCGCCCGTGGCCTCATGGAGGCGACGCTGGACCGGGAAGCCGATGGGAAGCTGGTCCGCAAGGCCGGCGTGATGGGTGTGGTGCTGGTGGGTGGCGACGTACGCCCCGGCGATTCCGTGGGCGTGGAACTGCCGCCCGGGGAGCACCGGCCGCTGGGCCCGGTGTGAGTCGACGAAGCTGACTTGCGTTGGCGGCCTTCGCGCTGGAACGGCACACTGAGCAGAGTGAAGAAGAGAGCAATGGCGCTCGCTCCGGTGGCTGCCGTCGCCGCGGTGGGTGCCCACGACCTGCTGCAGAAGCGGCATGCCCTCCTGCGCAACTTTCCCGTGATCGGGCACGTCCGGTACCTGCTGGAGGCGATCGGCCCCGAGCTGCGACAGTACATCGTCGCGTCGAACGACCAGGAGCGGCCGTTCAGCCGTGACCAGCGTCGTTGGGTCTACGCGTCGTCGAAGCTGGAGAACAACTACTTCGGCTTCGGAACCGACAACGACCTCGAGCACGGCACGGGCAACGTCATCCTGCATCACCGCACCTTCGGACGCGCTCTGGCGACCCGCGGGCACAAGGCGCAGCAGTCTCAGCTGCCGTGCGGCAAGGTGCTGGGCGGTGCCCGCGGCAGGGCTCGAGCGTTCCGGCCCGACTCGGTCGTCAACATCTCGGGGATGAGCTTCGGATCCCTGTCCGGCCGCGCCGTCGAGTCCCTCAACCGCGGTGCCGCGCTGGCCGGGTGCCTGCAGAACACCGGTGAGGGAGCGGTGTCGCCGCACCACCGGCACGGTGGCCGGCTGGTGTTCCAGATCGGCACCGCCTACTTCGGTTGCCGTGACGACTCCGGACGCTTCAGCCTCGACAAGCTGATGGAGCTCCTCGACTCAGCGCCGGTGCGAGCGTTGGAGATCAAGCTCTCGCAGGGCGCCAAGCCGGGCCTCGGAGGAGTCCTGCCGGCGGCAAAGGTTTCGGCGGAGATCGCCTCGACACGGGGGGTCCCGGTCGGCGAGGACTGCATCAGCCCGCCCCGACATGCCGAGTTCGACGATGTCGACAGCATGCTCGACTTCGTCGAAATGCTGGCCGACGCCACCGGTCTACCGGTGGGCATCAAGTCGGCGGTCGGCAATCTGGACTTCTGGTACGACCTGGCCGACGCGATGCAGGGCACCTGTCGGGGGGTCGACTTCATCACCATCGACGGTGGCGAGGGCGGCACCGGCGCCGCACCCATGATCTTCACCGACGCCGTCTCGCTACCGTTCCGGCTGGGATTCGCCCGGGTCTACTCGATCTTCGCCGAGCGCGGGCTGCACACCGAGGTCGTCTTCATCGGCGCCGGGAAGCTCGGCCTGCCGGTCAACGCGATGGTCGCGTTCGCACTCGGTGCCGACATGGTCAACGTCGGCCGCGAGGCGATGCTCGCCGTCGGGTGCATCCAGGCGCAGAGTTGTCACACCGACAGCTGCCCGACGGGAGTCGCGACGCAGAACCCGTGGCTCACCCACGGCCTGGACCCGGACCTGAAGTCCGTACGGGCAGCCAACTACGTCACCACACTGCGGCGTGACCTGCTGATGGTCTCGGAGGCCTGTGGAGTCGAGCACCCGGCCATGGTGGGGCCCGGTGACGTCGAGGTCCTCGACACGCTGACCGCTGGACGGTCGCTGCTGGACGTGTACGGATATCAGCCAGGCTGGGGGCTGCCGTCGCAGGCCGACCAGGATGCGTTGATCGCCGCCATGCAGGAGAACGAGGAGGCCGGGTTGGAGGTCGAAGGCCCACCGGAGACCCGAGAGGAGGGCGAGCGGGGAGACGTGGCCGCTGCGGGCGGCACCCATGTCGACTCCTGACCGATGCTGGAGCCGCCCCCGATAGCCTGTGGCCCGTGACCGACGACGCCTCGCCCTCCACGTCCTGTCTCCACCGACTCGACACAGTGGCCGCCGCACGCCGGACCCCCGAGCAGCCGCAGCCGTGGTCCGGGCTGGGCCTGAAGCGCAACGAGTACGACCGCATCAGGGAGATCCTCGGTCGCCGTCCGACGTCCTCGGAGCTCGCGATGTACTCGGTCATGTGGTCCGAGCACTGCTCGTACAAGTCCAGCAAGGTGCACCTGGCAAAGTTCGGGGACCTGCCGCAGGAGACGCCCCTGGGCAAGACGCTCGCGGGCATCGGCGAGAACGCCGGCGTCATCGACGTGGGCCAGGGGTACGCCGCGACCTTCAAGGTCGAGTCGCACAACCACCCGAGCTACGTCGAGCCGTACCAGGGCGCGGCCACCGGAGTCGGCGGCATCGTGCGCGACATCCTGGCGATGGGTGCGCGCCCGGTCGCCGTCATGGATCCACTGCGCTTCGGCCCCCTGGACGCTCCGGACACCGCCCGGGTGATGCCCGGCATCGTGGCCGGCGTCGGCGGTTACGGCAACTGCCTGGGCCTGCCCAACATCGGCGGCGAGGTCGTCTTCGACGAGACGTACGTCGGCAACCCGCTGGTCAACGCACTGTGCGTGGGTGTCCTGCGCCACGAGCAGCTGCACACTGCCCACGCCAGCGGCACCGGCAACCTGGTCGTCCTGTACGGCGCACGCACCGGCGGCGACGGCATCGGCGGGGTGTCCGTGCTCGCCAGCGAGACGTTCGAGCGAACCGGCCCGTCCAGGCGGCCGAGCGTGCAGGTCGGCGACCCGTTCATGGAGAAGCTGCTGATCGAGTGCACGCTGGAGCTGTTCGCCGCCGGCGCGGTGACTGGCATCCAGGACCTCGGCGGAGCCGGGCTGTCCTGCGCCACCTCCGAGCTGGCAAGCGCCGGCGACGGCGGCATGCACGTGGCCCTCGACACGGTGCCGCTGCGCGACTCGTCCCTGTCGCCGGAAGAGATCCTGATGAGTGAGTCCCAGGAGCGGATGATGGCGGTCGTCGAGCCGCAGCACGTGGACCGCTGCATGGCGACCTGCGCGAAGTGGGAGGTTGAGGCGGTGGTCATCGGCGAGGTCACCGACGGCGACCACCTCGTGATCGACTGGCACGGTGAGCGGATCGTGGACGTGCCGCCGCGCTCGGTGGCCCACGACGGTCCGGTCTACCAGCGCCCGTACACGCGCCCGGAGTGGCAGGACGCGCTGCAGGCCGACACGGCCGCGCCGCTGCCCCGCCCCACCGATGTGCACGCCACCCTGGTGCAGATGGTCGCCAGCCCCAACCTCGCCGACAAGAGCTGGGTCACCGACCAGTACGACCGCTACGTCCGTGGTGACACCGTGTTGGCGCAGCCCGACGATGCCGGCGTCGTGCGCGTCGATGCCGCATCCGGCCTCGGCGTCGCGGTCGCGACCGACTGCAACGGCCGGTTCGCCAAGCTCGACCCCTATGCCGGAGCACAGCTCGCCCTCGCCGAGGCGTACCGCAACGTCGCCGTGACCGGGGCGCTGCCGCTCGCGGTCACGGACTGCCTGAACTTCGGGTCGCCGGAGGATCCTGGTGTCATGTGGCAGTTCGAGCGGGCCACGCTCGGCCTGTACGACGGCTGCGAGGCGCTCGGCATCCCGGTCACCGGCGGGAACGTGAGCTTCTACAACCAGACCGGCGCCGTGGCGATCCTGCCTACCCCGGTGGTCGGCGTTCTCGGTGTGATCAACGACGTGGCTCGCCGCATCCCGTCCGGTTTCTCCTGCGTCGGTCAACGGGTGCTGCTGCTCGGCACGACCCGTGAGGAGCTCGACGGGTCCACCTGGGCGCAGGTCGCGCACGGTCACCTCGGCGGGCTGCCCCCGCAGGTCGACCTTGCCGCTGAGCAGGCGCTGGCCACCGTGATGGTCGCCGCCTGCCGGGACGCTCTGGTCGCTTCCGCGCACGACCTGTCCGACGGCGGGCTCGCCCAGGCGCTGGTGGAGTGCTGCCTACGGCGCGACCTCGGGGTGCGGGTGCAGCTCGACGGGGACCCGTTCGTGCAGCTGTTCAGCGAGTCGACCGCCCGGGCGCTGATCGCGGTGACGGCTTCGCACGAGGAGGCGTTCACGGAGCTGTGCCGGGACCACGGAGTCCCGGTACGCGTGCTCGGGGAGGTGACCGGGGATGCCTCATTGGTGGTCAAGGGCGTGCTCGACGTACCGCTGGCCGAGCTGCGGTCCGCCTGGTCGGCCACGATCCCCGCCGCGATGGCCCACTGAGCCGCGACCCCAGCGGGTCAGCGGACGGTGATCGCGGCACAGAAGTCATCGACGGCGTTCGCCGTCCGCGTCATCGACGGACCACCAGTCCGGCCCCGCGTCCACCGACAGGCGGGCCGCGGTCAGGTAGTAGCGACGCGCCCTCGTGACGTCGACCAGCTCGTCCAGCGCGAACGCGACACCCCGCATGGTGCGCCGGGGGTACGTCAGCTCCACCAGCTCGCCAGGTGACGCATCCGGCGGAGTGACCTCCACCAGGTCCGGCCGCACCAGTGCCTCGTCGTCGCCGACCGCACGCACTGAGGCCAAGATGCGCTCGACCAGTGCCTGATCCGGGGACCGCACGAGAAGGCCTATCTTGCCGCGGGTCGCTGCGGCGGCGAAGACGCCGTCGTGCCGCCCCACCGGGTAGCGCACGATCCCGTCCTCGGCCGCGCAGCGCGTCACCGGCCGATGTGCCGGCGAGGTCGACCGCGTTCGATGCGCCCTCGGTGAGTGGCACTGCGCAGCGCAGTCGCGGGTTCACCGGCCATTCCTGCGGCACCGAGAAGGCCATGCGTCCGGCGCCGAACTCCTGCATGCCCTCGCCGGGGCCGGGAACGCTCGGGTCGGTGCGGGCGAATCACCGTCGCGCATGACAGCCACCGTCACGCCCACGACCATTGAGCACGGCCGCTGCCGCTGCCGCTGGCGCAACCCACCGCCGGCGGGTCCGTACCGGCTCCCTCTCCGTGTCCACCAGCACCCGTGCCAGCATCGGCTCGTGGTCAGGGGCCTGTCCGGCATGCTGGTCCAACGTGTCCCGCAACCGCGTCTCGATGCTCATCGTGTCTCCATGTCGTGCTCGCCGACCCGTGGGTCGCTGCGCAGGGTTGCCAGTCCGCGGGCAGCCAGATCGGTCGGATCGCACCTTTCGGTCACACCGGCCACGGTGCTGACACCTCGCCGCCGGGCAGCGCTGCGGTGCAGGTTGATCATGGTCCGCGCGACGTACGGCACTCTCGCGGTCGCCGGTCAGCAGGTACGCCAAGCGAACCAGCCACCGGGCATGCCTACGCGCGAACTCATCGAACGTGCTCGGCGGCTGCACCCTCACACTCTGTCCGACGCGGGATAGGTGCGGGACTGTTGCATCACGGCCCCGCGATGTGGGGCTAGCGTCGTGGGGTGCCAACACGACTGAAGCCCCTGTCCCCGGAGGAGTTCGACTCCCTGCGTGGTCGCCTCGCCGAGGGAAGCCCCGAGCGCGCCGACCTGAAGGCCGCGACCAAGCACCTGCTGGCGCTGCTGGTGGACGTCGCTCCTGGAAACAGCGTGGAGGTACGGGTGCCGCCGTACTTCGCTGTGCAGTGTGTCCCGGGCTCGCGCCACACGCGGGGGACGCCGCCGGCCGTGGTCGAGACCGACGCGCTGACGTGGATCGCCCTCGGCACCGGAGAGCTGACGTGGGGCGACGCGGTGGCTGCCGGGCAGGTCCGCGCTTCGGGTGAGCGCTCGGACCTGTCCCAGTGGTTGCCCCTGGAGTGATGCTGCGCGGCGATCAGCTTCGCGCGCCGTCGGCCCGGGCTTCGCAGAGCGTCGATTCGGACTCCCTAGGCGTCGTCGTACGACCCCGGAGGCGGGAGTTGCTGCAAGGTCCAGGTGTTGCCATCTGGATCGGTGAACGAGGTGAACGAACCCCAGGCGAGTGTCTCGACCTCGGGCGCGTCGACGCCGCGCTCGAGAAGTTCTCGACGTGCCGCCTCAGCGTCGGGCACGACGACCTGGATGCAGTTCTGCGTCCCCGGAGTCATGTCGGTGATGCCCTCTACGAACGCGATCGAGCACGCCGACGTGGGGGGCGTGACCTGCACGAACCTGGTGTTTTCATCCACCCGGGCTTGGATGTCCAGGGTGAAGCCGACCTTGTCCACGTAGAAGTTGATGGCCCTGTCAACGTCAGTCACCGGTACGAAGATGAGCTCGATCTTGCAGTCCATGAGTGTCTCCGATCTGCAGCCGCAAGGCCCGTGCCCAACGACACTTGTCACCATCGTGGCCAAGACCTCCGACAGTCTCTGCAGCGGCCACAGCCGGTCAGGAATCGCACTCTCGCAGTTCAGCGAGGGCCCATGACACTCCGCACGACACTGTGTAGGACAGTGGCGCTGTGACGTCTCGAGCTGACGCGTACCTCCCCGCGCTTGACCGCGCGGTCGCGCACACCCGCACCTGGCTGACTTCGTTGCCCGGTCGACGTATCCCGCCACGGCTGAGCGTGGACGAACTCGCAGACGGTCTGGGCGGGCCGTTACCAGACGGCCCGACGGATGCGGGGGCTGTGATCGACCTGTTGGCGGAGTGCGTCGAGCCGGGTCTGATGGCGATGCCGTCCGGCCGGTTCTTCGGCTGGGTCATCGGCGGCACGCTTCCGGCCGCGTTGGCCGCGGACTGGCTGACCGCCGCATGGGACCAGAACAGCGGGATGAGGTTCGCCACCCCGGGGACCGTCGCCGTTGAGGAGGCGGCCGCGACATGGCTGCTGGACCTGCTGGGGCTGCCTGCTGACGCTGACGTGGGATTCGTGACCGGTGGGACGATGGCCAACTTCACGGGGCTGGCGGCCGGACGCCAGCAGGTGTTGACCGACCACGGTTGGGACCTCGACCGCCTCGGCCTGACCGGCGCACCGCGCGTACGGGTGCTGGTGGGCGAGGAGCGGCACGGAACGGTCGACCTCGCCCTTCGCTACCTCGGTCTCGGCGCCCCGACCCCTGTGGCGGCGGACGCTGCGGGCCGCATCAGGCTGGACGCTCTCGCCGACGCCCTGTACGCCGGCAGCGGCCCGACCATCGTCTGCCTGCAAGCGGGCAACCTTCACTCTGGTGCCTTCGACCCGCTCGGGCCGGCCATCGCGCTGGCCAAGCAGCACGGCGCCTGGGTGCATGTCGATGGCGCGTTCGGCTTGTGGGCGGGGGCATCCCCGCGGCTGCGGCACCTCGTCGAGGGGTACGAGACTGCGGACTCGTGGGCCAGTGACGCGCACAAGACGCTGAACGTGCCGTACGACTGCGGCATCGCGATCGTGGCCCGTTCGCGCGCCGTGCGTGATGCGATGGGTATCCAGGCCAGCTACCTCGTCCATGCCGAGGGGCCCGGTGATCCGCTGGACAAGGTGCCTGAACTGTCGCGCCGCGCCCGCGGCATCCCGGTGTGGGCAGCCCTTCGGTCGTTGGGCCGCTCCGGCGTGGCTGAGCTGGTGGATGGACTCGCCGGACACGCACGAGCGATCGCCGAGGGCATCGCGACGGTGGAGGGCGCCGAGATCCTCAACGACGTCGTGTTCACCCAGGTGTGCGCCGCTTTCGGCGACGACCAGCGCACCCGGGCCGTGACCGCCCGGATACTTGCGGATGGAACCGCATGGATGTCCGGTTCTCGGTGGCGTGGACGTGATGTCCTGCGTGTTTCGGTCAGCAACTGGTCGACCGACGCGCGGGACGTAGCCCTCACCGTGGAAGCCGTCCGCCGGGCCGCCCTCGCACGCTAGTCTCCCAGTCGCGCGGCATGGCGGTGTCAGGATGCTCGAGGTCTCGAACCTCTGACGTCAGCCCCAGCAGAACGTACGCGTGCTGCTCGACCCGGCAGACCACGCGAACAGCTGGTCGGCATGTCCCACGACGTCCCTGCAGCGAGAGGTGAGCTTTTCGTTCAGCCGGTACGCGGTGGCTGCGGACGTTCCACGCCCCGGGCAACGCTTCGGCCATCGCCATGAACCGTCGGCTCGGGTTCGTCGACGACCGGCAACCCTGATCCTCGCCGTACCCGCCGGACTCTGACTCAGGCTCCAGCGACGGCGGATCAGGTCTGTGCCTGGCCGATGTTGACCATCCATGGGATGCCGAACCGGTCTACGCACATGCCGAACTCGTCGCCCCACATCTGCTTTTCCAGAGGGACCGACACGGTGCCGCCATCGGACAGCTTCTCCCAGTAGCCGCGCAATTCGTCGGTGTCGTCCCCGCTCAGGCTGACCGCCATGTTGTTCCCAGGGTTGTGTTGCATCCCAGGTGGGGTGTCGGCGCCCATGAGCGTGAATCCGCCGGCGGACTCGAGCCTGCCGTGCATGATCTTGTCGGCGTGTGAGGAGTCCTGCGCGCCGAATTCACCGTACGTATTGAGAGCCAGGGTGGCACCGAAGACGCCCTGGTAGAACTCCATGGCTTGCCGCGCGTTGCCGGAGAAGTTGATGTACGGGTTGAGGCGAGAGGTCACCAGATGCTCCTTGCTCGAGACAACGTCAGTCCCTGCAGGCTAGCTGGCCAGGCGCCGAGGAGCGAGGCCACCCGACTCACCGTACGACCGCCAGACGCCGTCGCCGGGTTCGCGTGCGGACCAAGTCATGGGCGCCGCGGACGGAACTGTGGTCATCGAGCAGATCGCCGGATGCCTGCGCCACTCTGACTGACATCGAGCCGTGAACTATCTCCTGCGAGATCGGAGTCCTCGAGTGGTGCACAACCGGGTTCCCAAGCCCGGTCTGAGCCGCGTTTGACGCCACTCGCAGGAGTGGAGGGGGCTGGTCAAGACTGGCCGTCGGTCAGGGCACCACGTCAGGGATGATGTGCTGGCTCTCCTTGGGTGGGCGGACGTAGTCGTCGTCGATCGGTGGGCGCGGCGGTAGCTCCGGTGCGCCGGGGGTGAGATCCTCGTACGGCACCTGGCTCAACAGGTGGGTCATCACGTTGAGTCGGGCACGCTTCTTGACGTCGGCCTCGACCACCCACCACGGCGCCTCCGGGATGTCGGTAGCGGCGAACATCGCGTCCTTGGCCCGGGAAAAGTCCACCCAGCGATTGCGGGCCTCGAGGTCCATCGGGCTGAGTTTCCAGCGCTTGGTCGGGTCCTTCAGGCGCTTCTGAAAGCGCCTTTCCTGTTCCGCATCGCTGACGGAGAACCAGTACTTGACGATGGTGATGCCGCTGCGCACCAGCATCCGTTCGAACTCGGGGCACGAGCGCAGGAACTCCTCGTACTCCTCGTCAGTCGAGAATCCCATCACCCGCTCCACGCCGGCACGGTTGTACCAGGAGCGGTCGAGCAGCACCATCTCGCCAGCCGCTGGGAGGTGGACGACGTAGCGCTGGAAGTACCACTGGGACTTCTCCCGCTCGGTCGGCGCGGCCAGCGCGACCACCCGGGCGGCACGGGGGTTGAGGCTCTCGGTGATGCGCTGGATCGCACCGCCCTTGCCTGCGGCGTCGCGGCCCTCGAAGATCACCACCACCTTGAGGCCTTGGGCGCGGATGTACTCCTGCTGCTTGACCAGCTCGACCTGCAGGCGCGCGACCTCCCTGTCGTAGTAGGCGGAGTCAACCTTCTGCGTCGACTGCGGGGCCTCTTCGACAGAGGACGCGGAGCTGCGTGGCGGAGTCATGTCGCCGAGCCTCGTCCCCTCTGTCCGTGCTGGCAAGCGCAGGCGAACCGCCTACGCTGCCACGCATGCCCGACACCGCCGACCTGACCGCCCGCATCCGGGACCTGATGCCCGCCGTCCGTGCCCACCTCGAGGACCTGGTCCGCATCCAGTCCGTGTGGGACGACCCCGACCGCCGCCCCGAGGTCCACCGCAGCGCCCAGGCCACCGCCCAGCTGCTACGAGAAGCGGGCTTTGCCGAGGTCGACATGGTCAGCGAGGGAGGCGCCCCGGCGGTCATCGCCCGCCACCCCGCCCCTGTCGGGGCACCGACCGTCCTGCTGTACGCGCACCACGACGTCCAGCCCGAGGGAGACCAGGCCGCCTGGAGCTCGCCCCCGTTCGAGCCGACCGAGCGCGGTGAGCGCCTGTACGGCCGCGGCGCCGCCGACGACAAGGCCGGGATCGCCGCCCACCTGGCCGCGTTCCTCGCCCACGACGGCAACCCGCCGGTCGGCGTCACGGTCTTCGTCGAGGGCGAGGAGGAGTCCGGCTCCGAGTCGCTGCCGCAGATCCTCACCAGGCACCGCGACCGGCTCGCCGCGGACGTCATCGTCATCGCCGACTCCGCCAACTGGGACATTGGTGTCCCCGCACTGACCACCTCGCTGCGCGGCCTGGCCGACTGCGTCGTCGAGGTGCGCACGCTGCAGCATGCGGTGCATTCCGGCATGTGGGGCGGTGTCGTGCCCGATGCGCTCATGGCGCTCGTACGACTGCTGGCGACCCTGCACGACGACGCCGGAGATGTGGCCGTACGCGGGCTCGGCAGCGCCACGGCGGCGGACCTGGCCTACCCGGAGCACCGGCTGCGCGCGGAATCGGGACTCCTCGACGGTGTCGAGCTCATCGGGACCGGCAGCGCGGTCGAGCGGCTGTGGGCCAAGCCCGCGGTCGCGATCCTCGGCATCGACGCTCCGCGCGTCGACGGGGCATCCAACACGCTGGTGCCTGCAGCCAGGGCGAAGGTGAGCCTGCGGGTGGCGCCCGGAGGCAGCGCTGTCGAGGCCCGCACCGCGTTGGCCGAGCACCTGCAACGGCACGCGCCCTGGGGAGCGCAGGTCACGGTCATGCCTGGTGACGCGGGTGAGCCGTTCGCGATCGACGCCCACGGCCCGGCGTACGACGCCGCCCGGACGAGCTTGCGCGACGCCTGGGAGGGCACCGAGCCGGTCGACGCGGGCATCGGTGGCTCGATCCCGTTCATCGCGCTGTTCGCGCACGCCTTTCCCGAAGCGTCGATCCTGGTGACCGGGGTCGAGGACCCGGACACCCGTGCGCACGGCGCCGACGAGGGACTGCACCTCGCGGAGTTCGAGCGGGTCTGCACCGCCGAGGCGCTGCTGCTGCACAGGCTCGCCTAGACTCGGGCTCGTGCTTCGCGCTGACGGTCGGCTCTCGCACGACCTCGACCCCCATGACAAGGGCCCGCAGGACGCCTGCGGTGTCTTCGCGGTCTGGGCTCCCGGTGAGGACGTCGGCAAGCTCGCCTACTACGGCATGTACGCACTGCAGCACCGTGGACAGGAGTCGGCCGGCATCGCGGTCAGCAACGGACAGCAGATCCTGGTCTACAAGGACATGGGACTGGTCTCCCAGGTCTTCGACGAGTCGACGCTTGCCTCACTCAAGGGCCACCTCGCGATCGGTCACACCCGCTACTCCACGACCGGTGCCAGCGTGTGGGAGAACGCTCAGCCGGCGTTCAAGCCGACGGCGACCGGATCGATCGCGCTGGGCCACAACGGCAACCTGACCAACACTCCTGCACTCCTCGCCCTCGCGGAGTCCCGCGCCGGCGAGGCCGGAGAGCTCGAGCTGTCCCGGCGTACGCACAAGGGTTCCACCAGCGACACCGGTGCCATGACGGCGCTGCTCGCGTCCTACCCCGACCGCAGCCTCGAGGAGGCCGCGATGGAGGTGCTCCCGCAGTTCCATGGGGCATTCTCGCTGGTGTTCATGGACCAGGGAACGATCTACGCTGCCCGCGATCCGCAGGGCATCCGTCCGCTGGTGCTCGGCCGGCTCGAACGCGGGTGGGTCGTCGCCAGCGAGACCGCTGCGCTGGACATCGTGGGTGCGGCGTACATCCGCGAGGTCGAGCCGGGCGAGCTGCTGGCGATCGACGAGCGGGGGCTGCGCAGCCGGCGCTTCGCCGAGGCGAAGCCCAAGGGCTGCCTGTTCGAGTTCGTCTACCTCGCCCGTCCCGACACGATGATCAGCGACCGACGCGTGCACAGCGTCAGGGTCGAGATCGGTCGACGACTGGCCCGGCAGTACCCCGTCGAGGCGGACCTGGTGATCCCGGTCCCCGAGTCCGGCACGCCGTCGGCGATCGGGTACGCCGAGGCGTCGGGCATCCCGTACGGCCAGGGGCTGGTCAAGAACTCCTACGTCGGGCGCACGTTCATCCAGCCCAGCCAGACCATCCGCCAGCTCGGCATCAGGCTCAAGCTCAACCCGCTGCGCGACGTGATCGAGGGCAAGCGGCTGGTGGTGGTCGACGACACCATCGTGCGCGGCAACACCCAGCGGGCGCTGGTACGGATGCTGCGGGAGGCCGGTGCGGCGGAGGTGCACGTACGGATCTCCTCGCCTCCGGTGAAGTGGCCATGCTTCTACGGCATCGACTTCGCGACCCCCGCCGAGCTGGTGGCCAACGGCCTGTCCGTGGACGAGGTCTGCCGCTCGATCGGCGCGGACTCGCTGGCGCACATCAGCCTCGACGAGCTGGTCGAGGCGACCACCGTCCCGGCCGACGACCTCTGCCGGGCCTGCTTCGACGGCGTGTATCCCATCGGCGTCCCGGAGGCGAACCCGATGGCGATCGACCTGCTGACGAGCGATGACACCATCACGACCGACATCGACGGGCTGGAGACCCTGCTGGCCGGTGGCGGCGCCGCTGATTCGCTGACCCGGCCATGAGCCAGGGCTCCACGTACGCCGGCGCCGGAGTCTCCATTGAGGCCGGCGACCGCGCGGTCGAGTTGATGAAGGAGTGGGTCGACAAGGCGCGCCGTCCGGAGGTGCTCGGCGGCATCGGCGGCTTCGCCGGGCTCTTCGACGCCAGCGCGCTCAAAGCCTACGAACGGCCAGTGCTGGCCACGTCCGCCGACGGCGTTGGCACCAAGGTCGCGATCGCGCAGGCGATGGACAAGCACGACACCGTGGGCTTCGACCTGGTCGGCATGCTCGTCGACGACCTGGTGGTCGTGGGGGCCGAGCCGCTGTTCCTCACCGACTACATCGCCACCGGTTCGGTGGTGCCCGAGCGCATCGCCGACATCGTCAAGGGCATTGCCCAGGCGTGCAGCGAGGTCGGCTGCGCGTTGATCGGCGGCGAGACCGCGGAGCACCCGGGCCTGCTCGGTCCACACGAGTACGACCTGGCCGGCTCCACCACCGGTGTGGTCGAGGCCGCCGACGTACTGGGTGCCGACCGGGTGCGGGCCGGAGACGTGGTCGTGGCGATGGCCTCGTCGGGACTTCACTCCAACGGCTACTCGCTGGTGCGACACGTCCTGCTCGAGCGTGCCGGCTGGTCGCTGGACCGTCACGTCGACGACCTCGGCCGGACCGTCGGTGAGGAACTCCTCGAGCCCACCCGGCTCTACACGCGACCGTGCCTGGAGCTCATCGGTCAGGGTCTGGTGCACGCCTTCTCCCATGTCACCGGTGGTGGCCTCGCAGCCAACCTCGAGCGGGTGCTGCCGGTCGGTGTCACGGCGACGCTGGACCGCGCCACCTGGAGCCCGCCCCCCGTCTTCAGGCTGGTCGGGCAGGCCGGTGACGTGCCGCGGGACGAGCTCGAGCGCACACTGAACATGGGCGTCGGGATGGTGGCCGTGGTCGCCTCCGACCAGGCGACCGACGCCCTCAGCAGTCTTCAACAGTCGGGTGTGCCGGCATGGGTGGCCGGCGAGGTCGACCATGTGGAGGCCGCCACCGGTGGCACGGTGATCATGCGCGGGGTCTACGCATGAAGCGAAACTGTGCGACGGGGTGTCGGTCCGATGTGCCGATCGACGTGGCCGGCAGGTACCGTTGTGTTCACGAACGAACTGACGAAGACCGGGTACCCGTAGGGAACCCCGGCTATACCTGTGCGAGGGGGTCGAACCTATGGGTCGCGGCCGAGCCAAGGCCAAGCAGACGAAGGTGGCCCGGGACCTGAAGTACCGTGCCCAAGAGACGGACTTCTCCCAGCTGCAGCGTGAGCTGCACGGTGAGGATCATGCATCCGGACCCACCGACGCGCCCAACGACGATGACGCCGCCTACGCGGATCGCAGCGATTCCGGACGTTCCGGGCGCTAGTTGCCGTCCACCCAGATCGACCGCAGTTGACTGATCCCGGCCATCCGCTGCTCGGCTATCTCGTCCGCGGCGGTTGACGGGGGGACACCACTGGACGCAGCCAGCTCGAGCACCCGGCGGGTGGTGTCGAAGATCGTGTCCGCCCGGTTCTTTGCGCGCTCGAAGGAGAACCCCTCGAGCTCGTCGGCGACCTGGATCAAGCCCCCGGCGTTGACGCAGTAGTCCGGCGCGTAGACGATGCCGCGCTCCGACAGCAGCTTCTCCACCCCCTCGTGTGCGACCTGGTTGTTCGCCGCCCCGCAGATGATGCGGGCCGACAGCGTCGTGGCCACGTCGTCGGTGATGGCACCACCGAGCGCACACGGGGCGTACACGTCGAGGTCCGAGGCGACCAATGCGTGGGCGCTTGTGAGCACCGAGACGCCCGGTAGCTGCGCCACGACGGTGGCCACCGCACCGGCGTCGACGTCTGTCACGCTCACCCGGGCACCGTCCTCGACGAGGTGGCGCACCAGGTGCCGGCCGACCTTGCCCACACCGGCGACGCCGACGTGGCGACCCTCCAGCGTGGGGGCGCCCCAGACCCGCTCGGCGGCGGCCCGCATCCCCTGGAACACACCGAAGGCGGTCAGCACGGACGAGTCACCGGCACCACCGTGGGCGACCGAGCGACCGGTGACGTAGGAGCACTCGCGGGCCACGACGTCCATGTCGACCGAGTACGTGCCCACGTCGCACGCGGTGTGGTAGCGACCGGAGAGTGACTGGACGAACCGACCGTACGCACGCAGCAGCGCCTCGGTCTTGTCGGTGCGCGGGTCGCCGATGATGACCGCCTTCCCGCCGCCGAGGTCGAGGCCGGCCAGCGCCGCCTTGTACGACATCGCCCGCGACAGGGCCAAGGCGTCGTCGAGCGCGTCGGACTCGTCGAGGTAGGGGTAGAAGCGGGTGCCTCCCAGGGCGGGGCCGAGCGCAGTCGAGTGGACGGCGATCACCGCGCGCAGGCCGGAGCCGGCGTCATGGCAGTGGACGACCTGTTCATGGCCGCTCAGCCGGGAGAACACGCCACGTGCCGGATCTTCGGTCACCGTGAGGTCCTTCCATCGGAGCCTCCAGGATGTGGGAGGCACTGAGGACAGGGTAGGAGGTGGCATCGCCTGGCCTATCCACTCGGGTGCCACGGTCACTCAGGGTGACACAAAGGTACGCTCTCAGTGAGTATGCGGCGTCTTACCCGTTTCGCTGCCTTTTCGGTACCGACCGGCTACATTCGAGTCGGAGCAGATCGCACCCGACTGCTGGACCCGGAGGACACCATGAACTCGACCACTTCTGAGGCAGAAGCCCTGCTTACCCCTGCCGAGGTCGCGGCGATGTTTCGCGTCGACCCCAAGACCGTCACGCGCTGGGCCAAGGCGGGCAAGCTCAGCTCGATCCGTACGCTGGGCGGCCACCGCCGGTACCGCGAGTCGGAGGTGCGGGCGCTGCTCAGCGGCGCCCTTCCCGAGCAGCGCACGTCCGACAACGCCTGAGCACCCGCGTCGTTCCTGCGGCCCGCCCAGTAGTTGTCATCTGATCGGGTCGCTCCCAGCCGCCGAGCGGTGACGATCAGAAATGGGTGCCCGGGATTTTCGGGTGAGGCCCGCCCTGCAGGTGGGCAGGGGCGGGGTCGAACCGCCGACCTTCCGCTTTTCAGGCGGACGCTCGTACCAACTGAGCTACCTGCCCTCGGACACGTCATCGGACCTGGTCGGACGGTGTATCCGCGAGTCAGCCCCGGTGCCCCGGGGCCGCCGATGAGTCTATCGGACCGGTCGACGACGCGGCCAACGGGTCGGGCGGTTCCGAAGTGTTCAATTGCCCGGGTAGTGCTCGGTTCGTCCGTGATGGAAACGGATCGGC
>JACCXZ010000135.1 GCA_013696745.1 Nocardioidaceae bacterium
TAATGCGGCGTCCGTCGTTTAGCACGTAGCAGTTGATGGTGAAGTTCTCGACTCGGAAGCTCCCGGGATACTTGGCAACCGGCAGAACCGTCCCGGTGAGCACTTCCTTCGGCTCGTCCTGGGCCACGAGCTCGTTTGCAGTCAAGTAGATGCCCTCTGCGGCCGCGATCTGGAGAAGAACCGGATGCCATCGCGAGGGGATGGTAGACGCCTTCACCCAGTACGCAACGACACTGGGCCGCCGGCCGATTCGACGAGCCAGCGCGGACTGGCCGCCGAACTTGGTGACGACAGATTTGACAGTCATGCCCGGAAGCGTATCAAAATATTTGAAAGACGGGGCTAACGCTTGGCCCACCGCGCCGCTGCTGCCTTCCGGGCGATCTCTGACCGCTGTTCAGCCGTGAGTTTCGCGGCCCTGGCCTTGCCGCCCTTCAACCCGCCACGCCGCCCCAGCGCGACGGCGGCCGGGTCTTTGCCGTCGTCGGCAGGCTCAGCCTTGTCCTCATCGGTCGCGTCGCCCACGATGGACGCGGCGAGCGAGTTGAGGTCGGCTGGGCGGCGCTTCCTTGATCGGTCAGGCATGGCTCCATCGTCCCACGGGGTCAGCCGGCGTCAAGAGACCGGCGATTCAAACTGACCCACTACCGGTTGCCAGGTCGGGTTGGATGGTCGGGTTGGATGGTCGGGTTGGATGGGACGCAGCGCACGAGAGGACACCACCATGCCCAGCAGGACCGTCACTGTGGGATCGAGCGTCGGGTTGCATGCCCGGCCCGCGACAGTCATCGCCGAGGCGGTCACCGGGTCAGGGGTGGCTGTCACCATCGCGACGGTCGGCGGGGATCCGGTGGACGCCGGCTCTGCACTCCTGCTGATGACCCTGGGGGCCAAGCACGGTGCCGACGTCATCGTCAGCTGCGACGACTCTGCCGTGCTCGACACCGTGGCCGGCCTGGTGGAGCGGGATCTGGACGCCTGATCGAGCGCCTGTGAGGCAACGGCTACAGCACGTGGACGAACAGGTGCTGGGCTGCCTCAGCGTCCATCTCGCAGGTCTCGCCGCCGCGCGCGATGAGCACACCCTCGGGTCCTTGCGACACCAGTACCTCCTGCTCGGGCAGGGCGCCGACCCGGCGCAGCACACCCATCACGGTCGTGTCGGTCTGCAGTGGCTCGCTGATCCGGCGGACGATCACCCGCATCGGCTCACCCGATGGCTTGACCACCTCGGTCAGCGGCTGGACGCCGTGCAGGAACGCCTCGCGCTCCTCCGCGGGCTCACCGAGCTCGTGCAGCATCGGGATCGGGTTGCCGTACGGGGAGGACACCGGGTGGTCGAGCAGCTCGAGCAGACGGCGCTCCACCATGTCCGACATGACGTGCTCCCACCGGCAGGCCTCCACGTGCACGTGCTCGATGTCGAGGCCGATCACGTCGGTGAGCAGTCGCTCGGCGAGCCGGTGCTTGCGCATGACCCGCCCGGCGAGTCGGCGACCCTCCTCGGAGAGCTCGAGGTGGCGATCGCCCTCGACTGTCACCAGCCCGTCGCGCTGCATGCGCGCGACGGTCTGGCTCACCGTGGGTCCGCTCTGGTGCAGGCGCTCCGCAATCCGGGCGCGCAGGGGGACGATGCCCTCCTCCTCGAGCTCGAAAATTGTGCGGAGGTACATCTCGGTGGTGTCGATCAGGTCGCTCACCCACCCATTGTTGCCGATCGGCTGGCCTGACGGGCAACGAGGCCAGCGGCGGCTGCCCGCCTGGACGGCTGTCGTGCGTGCTGACGCCGCGGACCGCAGGATGGTGCAGTGTCCACCACCGTCCTGTGGTTCCGCCGGGACCTCCGCCTCGCCGACAATCCCGCCCTGCGCGTGGCGGTCGACCATGCCGACCAGGTGGTGCCGCTGTTCGTGTTCGACCCGCACCTGTGGAACGCTGCAGGTCCCGCCCGCCGGGCGTACCTGATCCGCAGCCTCGCCGACCTCGGTGACCGGATCGGTGCGCTGCATTACCGCTGCGGCACGCCGGCAGACGAGGTGCTGGCGGTGGCCCGCGCCGCTGGGGCCGACACGGTCCACGTCGCCGCCGACTTCGGCCCGTACGGCAGTGTCCGCGACGCCGAGGTGGAACAGGTTCTGTCCGAGCACGGCATCGCGTTGCAGCGAACCGGCTCCCCGTACGCGGTGGCACCGGGACGGATCACCAAACAGGACTTCACGGCGTACCAGGTCTTCACGCCCTTCTCGCGTGCCTGGGCCGAGCACGGTTGGCGAGACCCGGTCCCTGCCCCGCGCGACGTCGACTGGACGACGGCATCGGGCTCCACGGGCCTTCCGAAGGCTCCCGTCCCCGACGACGTCCGCCTGCCGGCGACCGGCGAGGCAGCCGCACGACGCCAGTGGCGCAGGTTCGTGGACGAACACCTCAGCGAGTACGACACGGTGCGGGACCGCCCGGATCTCGACCGGACGTCGCACATGTCGGTGCACCTGAAGTGGGGGGAGATCCACCCGCGCACGATGCTCGCCGACATCGCCGCCTCCGGCGCCGGCAAGGGCCAGCAGACCTACCGCAGCGAGCTGGCCTGGCGGGAGTTCTACGCCGACGTGCTGTGGTGGCAACCGGCGTCGGCGCGCGACTACCTGAGACCGGCGTACGCGAGGATGGCCTACGACCGGCCGGGCAAGGACTTCCTGGCCTGGACGCAGGGCCGCACCGGCTTCCCCATCGTCGACGCGGGCATGCGTCAGCTCGCGGCGGAGGGCTGGATGCACAACCGACTGCGGATGATCGTGGCCAGCTTCCTGGTCAAGGACCTG
Source organism: Nocardioidaceae bacterium (assembly GCA_013696745.1). GTDB lineage: Bacteria > Actinomycetota > Actinomycetes > Propionibacteriales > Nocardioidaceae > JACCXZ01. The sequence goes on from JACCXZ010000135.1 coordinate 2,820, forward strand.
CACATCGAGTGGCAGCACGGGGCACGACACTTCATGACCCACCTCGTCGACGGGGACCTGGCCTCCAACCAGCACGGCTGGCAGTGGGTGGCAGGCTCCGGCACCGACGCCGCCCCGTACTTCCGGGTGTTCAACCCGGTCACCCAAGGCGTCAAGTTCGACCCCGAGGGCACGTACGTCCGGCGTTACGTCGAGGAGCTGCGTCACGTCGAGGGTCGGCAGGCGCACGAGCCGTGGGACCTGCCCGGCGGACTGCCCCGCGGTTACGCCGGCCGGATCGTCGACCACGCCGAGGAGCGCACGGAGGCGCTGCGGCGCCACGGGGAGATCTGACATGGGCGACGGCGAGGGTACGGTGATCATCGCGCACCGGTTCCGTGGCCCGGCGGGGTCGGGGAACGGCGGCTGGACAGCAGGCCGACTGGCCACCTCGTACGCGCGCGGTGCCGACCGCGCCGGTGCCGTCGAGGTGACGCTGCACACCCCGCCGCCGCTGGAAAGGGAGCTCACGCTGCGCCGTGACGGTGACGCGCTCGCGCTGCTCGACGGTGAGGTACTCGTGGCCCGTGCGGCGGGCGGTGAGACGCCGCCGCTGGTGGACCGGGTCGATCTCGTCACGGCGCAGGCGGCCGAGCAGCAGTACGCCGGCCTGCAGGACCACCCGTTCCCGGAGTGCTTCGTGTGCGGTCCGGCGCGCTCGCCCGGCGACGGGCTGCGGCTGCTCCCCGGCCGGACCGGTGACGGTGCGACGGCCTGCACGTGGACACCGCAGGATGCGTCCGACCCCGCCTACGTCTGGTCCGCCCTGGACTGCCCCGGCGGCTGGACGTCGGACATCACCGGTCGGTCGATGGTCCTCGGTCGGATGACGGCACAGATCGAGGCGGTGCCCGTGCCGGGCGGGGTGCACGTGGTGGTCGGACGGCACCTGGGGACCGCCGGGCGCAAGACGCGTACCGCATGCACGCTGTACGACCCGGACGGCCGGGTGGTGGGGCGAGCAGAGCACCTGTGGATCGCGATCGACCCGGACTCCTTCGGCTGAGCCGTCCAATCCGTGGAGCGGCGACTGCGGTGTGACCGGGTGCGGGTAGCGTCGAGCGCCACGTCCACGCACGAAGGGTCCGCATGTCCTCCGCAGCATCCGCCGGACCCTGGTGGCGGCACGCCGTCTGCTACCAGATCTACGTCCGGAGCTTCGCCGACTCCAACGGTGACGGGGTAGGGGACCTCGCCGGCATCACCTCCCGGCTGCCTTACCTCGCCGAGCTCGGGGTCGACGCGATCTGGCTGACGCCGTTCTACCGCTCGCCACAGGCCGACCACGGCTACGACGTCGCGGACTACCGCGACGTGGACCCCCTCTTCGGTGACCTCGCCGACTTCGACACGATGCTGCACACAGCCCACGAGCACGGCCTGAAGGTCATCGTGGACGTGGTGCCCAACCACTCCTCCGACGGGCATGCCTGGTTCCGCGCCGCGTTGAGCGCCGACCCGGACAGTCCGGAGCGGGCACGGTACGTCTTCCGCGACGGTCGTGGCGACCAACCGCCGAACAACTGGCCCTCGGTGTTCGGCGGTCCGGCGTGGACGCAGGTGCCCGACGGCCAGTGGTACCTCCACCTGTTCGACACCGGGCAGCCGGACTTCGACTGGGACAACCCCGACGTCGGGGACGAGTTCGAATCAGTGCTGCGATTCTGGCTGGACCGCGGGGTCGACGGCTTCCGGGTCGACGTGGCGCACGGCATGGTCAAGGAACCGGGTCTGCCAGACCTGCTCGAACCCGTCGGCGCCGGCGACCTCGAGGCAGCGATGTCGGACACCGTGCGCCCGTACTGGGACCAGCCCGGCGTGCACGAGGTCTACCGCCGGTGGAACCGGGTGCTCGCCGACTACCCGGGCGACCGGATGGCGATCGGCGAGGCCTGGGTGGTCGACGCCGCGGCGATGGCGCAGTACGTCCGAGCCGACGAGATGCAGCAGGTCTTCAACTTCCACTGGCTCGAGGCGCCGTGGTCGGCCGCGGCCTTTCGCACGGTCATCGCCGAGACGTACGCGGCTGTCGACCCGGTGGGGGCGACACCGACGTGGGTGTTGTCCAACCACGACGTCACCCGCGTCGTGACCCGGTACGGCGGCGGTGACGTCGGCCGGTCGCGGGCCCGTGCTGCCGCGCTGGCAGAGCTGGCACTGCCCGGCTCGGCGTACGTCTACCAGGGCGAGGAACTGGGGCTGGAGCAGGTGGACGTCCCGGAGCAGGCGCGCACCGACCCCTCGTGGTTCCGCGGCTCAGGCCCGGGCCGCGACGGCTGCCGGGTGCCGATGCCGTGGACGGGGAACCGTCCGCCGTACGGCTTCAGCCCCGACGGGGTGGCGAGCTGGCTGCCGATGCCGCCGGACTGGGACTCCCTCTCGGTGGCCCACCAGAGCGACGACCCGGACTCGACGCTGACGTTCTACCGGCGGGCGCTGGCGGTGCGCCGCGAGCTGCTCGGCAGGCTGAGCGACCAGCTCGAGGTGATCGACCGCGGCGAGGACGTGCTCGTTCTCTCGCGTGCCGGTGAACCTGCCCTGGTGTGCGTGGTCAACTGCGGGACCGTCGGCGCTGCGGTGGTTGACCTCGGTGCGCCCCTGTTGACCAGCGAGGCCGCGGCGGTCGCGGACGGCATGCTTGCGCCGGACACGGCGGCCTGGTTCCGCGCCTGATGCTGCTGCGGTCTACCAGGGTCCCTTGGTGAACCGCACCTCCCATGGGATGCAACCCATGGGGGGTGACAACTTGCCATGGGCAGTCGCAGTGCCAGGCTGTCGACATGGGATCCGTCACGATCCGCCCGTACGTCGCCCGCGACCGTGCAGCGGTCCTGGACCTCGCGCCCCGACTCGCCGAAGGCGTCGCCGCATGGCGGGACCCGGAAGCGGTGGCTGCGCAGGTCGTCGACTGGGTCCGTACCTCGCTCGACGAGCACGACACCGACGGCCACCTCATGCTGGTGGCCATGGCCGAGAGCGACGACGAGCTCGTCGGGTTCGCCTCGGCCGTACGACGTCACCACTGGTCGGGTTCCCAGGACGCCTACATCGGTGAGCTCGTGGTCGGCTCGGGCAGTGAGGGGCTCGGCGTCGGGCGCCGACTCGTCGAGGCCGTCACGCAGTGGGCTCACGACGAAGGGCTGTCGGCGGTGACCCTCGAGACCGGGGCGGCGAACGCTCGGGCACGGGGCTTCTACGCCGCCTTGGGGTTCGCCGAGGAGGACGTACGCCTGGCCCTGCCGCTGACCTGACCACACCGGACTGCCCATGGCATGTTGTCACATCCCACGGGACGCAACCCGTGGGCAGTGCGGTTCACCAAGGGACCCTGGTAAACCGCAGTCGGCCCGCACGGTTGCGAATGAGGTTGTACGCGCCCGCACGGGGCCGTAGCGTTCCGGGTACACGGGAAGGAGGTGGTCCGATCAATGCATAGCGAGAGGACGAGTGAGGTGGCTGTCCGCTAGCCACGTCTGCGTCGGTCACACTGCCGCGACCGCGGTAGCGAAGCCCAGGCAGTCACCCGACCCGCAGGGGGCCGAGCCACGTCCGTTCGGCCGCGGACTCCGTCCCGGAGGGCCGCAACCCTGCGGGTCGTCCCTGTCCGACGGCATGCACCAACAACTCAGGGCGCGAGCCGCTCGCGGGTCCAGGCGCCCCCGTGTGGCTTGTCAACCGCCCGGGTGAAGCGGATCCGGTCGTGCAGCCGGCTCGGTCGGCCCTGCCAGAACTCCACGAGGTGCGGCGTCACCTGCCAGCCTCCCCAGTGCGGCGGTCGCGGGACCGGGTGCCCCTCGGGGAACCGCGCCTGCACTTCCTCGAACATCCCGTCGAGCTCGTCGCGGCCGGCGATCACCTGCGACTGCGGTGACGCCCAGGCCCCCAGCTGCGACCCGCGTGGTCGGCTCGCGAAGTAGGCGTCGGACTCCTCCGTGCTCACTTTGCTCGCGACGCCCTCCACCCGTACCTGACGGTGCAGCGGGTGCCACGGCAGCACGAGCGCACAGGACGGGTTGGCGACGAGCTCGCGGGACTTGCACGAGCGGTAGTTGGTGAAGAACACCAGGCAGCGGACGTCGAGGCCCTTCAGCAGCACCATCCGCGTCGCGGGCGCACCACTGGGGCCGAGCGTGGACAGCGTCATCGCATTGGGTTCGTGCATCCCCGAGGCGACTGCCTGGGCCAGCCAGCTTTCGAGCAGCGGGTACGGGTCGTCGCCAGCTGTGGACTCGTCCAGACCGGTGTCGGCGTACTCCGTCCGCAGCCGTGCCAGTGCGTCGCGATCCATGCCCGCGAGGCTAATGGTTCGCGCCGCGCTCGGCCGTCTAGCCTGGAGCCCGCTGACAGCGTCGTCAGGTCGCACCGATCCGAACCCGATCCAGGAAGGATTCCATGACCGACGTCACGACCGACCGCACGTCTGGCGCGCCTCCCGCCATCACGATCCCGGCCCACTTGCTCCCAGCCGACGGGCGCTTCGGTGCGGGACCGTCCAAGGTCCGGCCCGCTGCGTTGCAGGCGCTGGCCGCCACCGGTACGTCGCTGTTGGGCACCTCGCACCGCCAGGCTCCGGTGAAAGACACGGTGGCCCGCGTGCGAGCGGGCCTGCGCGAGCTGTTCAGACTTCCGGACGGCTACCAGGTGGTGCTGGGCAACGGTGGTGCCACCGCCTTCTGGGACATCGCCACCTTGGGGCTCATCCGTGAGCGCAGTCAGCACCTGAGCTTCGGCGAGTTCTCGTCGAAGTTCGCGACGGCCGTGACCGGTGCACCGTTCCTCGGCCATCCCACGGTTGTGACGTCCGAGCCGGGCACCCGCCCTCAGACGTACGCCGAGGCCGACGTGGACGTGTACGCCTGGGCTCACAACGAGACCTCGACGGGCGTGATGGCGCCGGTACGACGGGTCGAGGACGCCACCGACGACGCACTGGTGCTCGTGGACGCCACGTCCGGCGCGGGCGGCCTGCCGGTGGACATCCGCGAGGTCGACGCCTATTACTTCGCGCCGCAGAAGTGCTTCTCCTCCGATGGCGGCCTCTGGATCGCGCTGCTGTCACCCGCCGCCCTGGAACGGGCAGCCCAGCTGGCCACGACGGACCGCTGGGTGCCGGCGTTCCTGGACCTGCCCACCGCGATCGACAACTCGAGCAAGGACCAGACGTACAACACGCCCTCGGTGGCGACGCTGTTCCTGCTGGCCGAGCAGCTCGACTGGTTCAACAGCCACGGCGGCCTGGACTGGGCCGTCGCGCGTACCAGCGACTCCTCGTCGCGGCTGTACACCTGGGCGGAGAGCACGCCGTACGCGACGCCGTACGTGAGCGACCCGGCGGACCGCTCCCTGGTGGTTGGCACCGTCGATTTCGACGAGTCCGTGGATGCCGCAGCGGTGGCCGCGACGCTGCGTGCCAACGGCGTGGTGGACGTGGAGCCCTACCGCAAGCTCGGTCGCAACCAGCTGCGGGTGGCGATGTTCCCTGCGATCGACCCGGCCGACGTCGAGGCGCTGACCGCCTCCATCGAGTATGTCGTGCAGGTGCAGGTCGGCTGAGGAGGTGGGGCCCCCGCACCGGCTCGCCCAAGGACGATGCGGGGACCACCGGCGACACCGTACCACCGTTTAGGCCAGCCTTACCTAACGCCGCCGCCGGTGCACGATCGACCAGAGCAGTCCCAGCACGATCAGCAGTCCGGTGGACCCGACAACGGCCGCGACCGGGCTGACACCGTCGTCGGTCGCCGTCGGGGACACCGGGCGTTCGACGTCGCGACCGACTGCCTCGGCCGGCACCGGATGCAGCTCGCGCCAGATCTCACCGGGGATACGGACCCGCTGGATCGGCGAGGGGAGACCCTCGGTCCCGACGTACATGATCGGGCCGCCGTCGATGACCGCCAGTGACTCACCCTGGCGCTGCGGCGGCAGCTGGACCTCGCCGACCTCCTCCCACCCGGGCATCGCGTACACGACGGCGCCGCCGTAGGTCCGCAGCACGACCCCGGAGCCGTCCGGCAGGTAGGCGCCATCGGTCACCAGACCCGGGACGCCCACGCCGGCGACCGGACGCGACACGGCCGGGCGTCCCTCGCGCAGCTCTGGCAGCCGCCGGACCTCTCCACCCAGCAGGCCCTTGGTGACCAGGTACGTCGTGCCGCTCGCGGGGTCGATCAGCAGGGTTTCGACGTTCTGCGGCCCGCCGCCGTGCCGGATCGGGTACGTCTGCACGGTCGTCGTGACGTCACCCCGCCGGGGTTGGTCCAACGCGTGCAGGGCGAGGTCGCGCCGCTGCGCCGCGTTGTCACCGACGTCGGCGACGTAGAGCCGGTCGTCCGCACCGATCGCCAGGGCCTCGACGTCGACGACGTCGACTCCGCCCAGCGTGGTGAGGCCAACCACGTCCCCGCTCGCCAGCTCGATCACGTACACGTAGGGCCTGTCACCGGAGTCGTTGACGGTGTACGCGAGACGCGGGTCGACGGTGCTCTGCACCAGCGCACTGGACTCCGGGATGCGCTCGTCGGTGATCGTAGCGACGTCGTCGTCCCTGTCGGCCGCCTGGGTGGGTGCACCCGCCAGCCAGGTCAGCAGGGCAGCGGCGATCGCGACTCGTACTGTCACGCGGGGTGCTCGAGCAGCTCGGCCAGACGAGGCGTCACCGACCACTGCTCGACGAAGCGGGCGTACTCGCCTGAACCGGCCCGGCGCGCGGCTGGGTCGTCGACGCGGATCGCCCGCAGCAGCGTGTTGCGCGGGGTGTGCTGTGAGCCGACGAACTCCACGACGTCGACCCGGTAACCCGACCGGCGCAACAACGAGGCCCGCACCGCGTCGGTGAGCACGTCGGCCAGCCGCTCGCGCAGGATGCCGTGGCGGGTCACCATCGTCATGGGCTCCGGGGTCACGGTGGCCTTGAGGCGTCGCTGCAGGTCGTGGTGGCAGCACGGCGCGGACAGGATCAGCGGCGCCCTCCA
>JACCXZ010000166.1 GCA_013696745.1 Nocardioidaceae bacterium
CACGGCCAGCAACCGATCGAGAGGTAGCCGTCGTAGGTCAGCGGGTTGACCAGGACGTCGTGCTCGGCGATGTAGCGGTCGACGTCGTCCTGGGTCCAGCGAGCGAGGGGGGAGACCCTGACCTTCTGCTTCTGCTCGTCCCAGCCGACGACCGGTGCGATCACCCGGTCGTGGGTCTCGTCGCGGCGCAGCCCGGTCGCCCAGGCGTCGTACCCGGCCAGGCCGCGCTGCAAGGGCTGCACCTTGCGCATCGCGCAGCACAGGTCGGGGTTCGTCCGGAAGAGGTCCTTGCCGTACGTCGCGGCCTGCTCGGCGACGCTCAACTCCGGCCGGACGTCGAGGACCGTCAGCGGGAGCGTGGCTGCCACGGCGTCCCGGGTGCCGAGGGTCTCGGCGAAGTGGTAGCCGGTGTCGAGGAACACCAGGTCGATGCCCGGTGCGACTGTCGAGGCGAGGTGCGCGAGGACGGAGTCCGCCATCGAGGAGGTCACGCAGAACCGCGTGCCGAAGGTCTGGACGGCCCACTCGATGATCAGCTCGGCTGGAGCCAGCTCGAGCTCGGGGCCGGAGATCTCGGCCAGCTCGGCCAGCTCGAGCGCGCTGCGCCTGGACGCTTGGACGGCCATGGAGCCGTCGGTCGTGCACGTCATTGCTGTCCCTGTATCCGGTCGGCGGTCGTGCCGGGGGCGAGCTGGCCCACGAAGCGCAGCGAGAACGCCCGCAGGCAGGCCCGGCACTCCCAGGTGCCGTGGGTGGCGCCGTGCGGGCGCAGGTCCTCGTCGCCGCAGTAGGGGCAGTGGAAGGGCACGGCCCGGGTCGTCATCGCAGCACCGCCTCGTCGGCGTGTGCGACCCAGGCGGCGAAGTTCTCGCCGTCCTCGCGGTCGGCCAGGTAGCACCGGACCACGCTCTCGACGTAGTCGGCGAGTCGGTCGGCCGGCACCTTGTGCGCGCGCAGCTTGCGCCCGAACCCGGCCTGCAACCCCAGCGCGCCACCGAGGTGGACCTGGAAGCCCTCGACCTGCCGTCCCTCGTCGAGCACCTGCATGCCCTTCAGCCCGATGTCGGCGACCTGGATCCGCGCGCAGGAGTTGGGGCAACCATTGACGTTCACGGTGATCGGCACGTCCAGGCTGGGGATCCGGCGCTCCAGCTCGTCCACCAGCCAGGCGGCACGGTCCTTGGTGTCCACGATCGCGAGCTTGCAGAACTCCAGTCCCGTGCAGGCCATCGTGTTGCGTCGCCAGGCTGAAGGGCGGGCGTGCAGACCGAGGTGTCCGAGGTCCGCGACGAGTGACTCGACCTGGTCCGGCTCGACGTCGAGCACCAGGAGCTTCTGCTGTGCGGTCGTACGGACGCGCCCACTGCCGTGGTTCTCGACGACGTCGGCGACCTTGGCCAGCAGTGAGCCGGTCACCCGCCCGACCGTGGGGGCGACGCCGACGTAGCAGCGACCGTCACTCTGGCGGTGGACGCCGATGTGATCACCCGGTGTGGCTGGTCGCAGCGGGGCCGGCCCGTCGAGCATCGGCCGACCGAGGTACTCCTGCTCCATGACCTCGCGGAAGCGCTGCACACCCCAGTCCGCGACCAGGAACTTCAGCCGTGCCCGGGAGCGCAGCCGACGGTAGCCGTAGTCGCGGAACAGTGCGACGACCGCCTCCCAGACGTCGGGCACCTCGTGCTCGGGAACCCATGCGCCGAGCCGCTTCGCGAGCATCGGATTGGTGGACAACCCGCCACCGACCCATAGGTCGAAGCCGGGCCCGTGCTCGGGGTGCTCGACGCCGACGAACGAGACGTCGTTGATCTCCGGTGCGCTGTCGAAGCTCGGCGAGCCGCTGACGGACGTCTTGAACTTGCGGGGCAGGTTGGAGTACTCGGGATTGCCGATGTAGCGACGTTCGATCTCGCGGATCGCCTCGGTCCCGTCGACCACCTCGTCCTCGGCGATGCCGGCGACGGGACTGCCGAGCACGACCCGCGGGCAGTCGCCACAGGCCTCAGCCGTGGTGAGCCCGACCGCCTCCAGGCGGCCCCAGATCGCGGGGACGTCCTCGACCCTGATCCAGTGCAGCTGGACGTTCTGCCGGTCGGTCAGGTCAGCGGTGTCGCGGGCGTACGTGGCGGACACGTCGGCAACCGCTCGCAGCTGGGCGAGGTCGAGCTGCCCGCCGTCGATGCGCACCCGCAGCATGAAGTACGAGTCCTCGAGCTCCTCAGGCTCCAGGGTGGCGGTCCTGCCCCCGTCGATGCCGGGACGGCGCTGCGTATACAGGCCCCACCAGCGGAACCGGTTACGCAGGTCGACCTTGTCGATGCGTTCGAAGCCGGTGTGGGCGTAGATGTTCTCGATACGCACCCGAACGTTGAGAGCGTCATCGTCCTTCTTGGCCTGCTCGTTGGCGTTGAGCGGCTCGCGGTAGCCGAGCCGCCACTGCCCCTCGCCCTTGGTGCGGCGGGGGACGGGTGCGCTGGAACGGGCCTGGGCGGGAGCCTGGGTCATGGGAGCGATGTCCTCGGAAGAGTTCGCGGGCGCGCACGGCGGCCGGGAGGATCGCATTGTCGAGAACCTCGGATCGGCGCAGCCAGCCGTCCGCCAGCGGCGGGAAGGGCTTCAGGCCGAGGGACACATCATGCCGCGCAGACGACCGAAATCCAGGTGGCGACGGGCCACGAGGTGGGTCGTGATGGCAGCTGTCATGCAATGAGCATCGGCGCCCCGCACGGGCTTGCCAACTCGATGTCTCATTATGTGGTCAAGTCGATCAAAGAATGAGACAGGACACAGAGGAGAACAAGCGCGGTGTCGAGCCGACGGGTCGCTACCGTAGGCCCATGACGGGCGAGACGGCCAGCGCTGCGGTGCCCGAGGGCCGGAGGCTGGCGCGGGCACGGACGGCGATCTGGCGACTCGTCACAGCCACGGTCGGCGCCGTCTTCCGTTACCGCGTCACCGGGTTGGCGGCGGAAGCGGCGTTCTTCGCCATCTTGAGCCTGCCGCCGCTGGTGTTCGGGCTGGCCGGCACGATCGGCTACGTCGTGGAGCGGTACAGCGTCACCCAGGTCGAGGCTTTCGAGGCGCAGATGCTGGAACTCGCCAGCCGGGTCCTCACTCCCGACACCGTCGACGACATCATTGCGCCGACCCTGAGTGACGTGCTCCAGGGGCCACGCGTCGACGTGATCTCGATCGGATTCGTCCTCGCGCTGTGGTCCGGCTCGCGCGCGCTGAACGTCTTCGTCGACACGATCACGATCATGTACGGGCTCGGCGGCCGGCGCAGCATCGTGCGTACGCGTGCCCTGTCGTTCTCGTTGTACCTCGTCGGGTTGATCGTCGGGATCATCGTGATCCCGTTGCTGCTGGTGGGGCCCGACGTGGTGAACGAGCTGATCCCGGCTCGCTTGGACTTCGTGATGAACCTGTACTGGCCGGTCGTGCTCGTGCTGTCGGTCGCGTTCATCACCACGCTGTATCACCTGTCGGTCCCGGTGCGGACGTCATGGCGCTACGACATCCCTGGTGCTGTGTTCACGCTGCTGGCATGGATAGCGGGCAGCTGGCTGCTGCGCTGGATCCTGCTCAACTTCGTCGGCCAGGACTCGATGTCGATCTACGGCCCGTTGGCGGCCCCGATCGCGATCCTGATCTGGTTGTACGTGCTGTCGATCGCCGTCCTCATCGGGGCGGCGCTCAACGCCTCGGTCGACCGGGTGTTCCCGGCCAACACGACCGCGCGGGCACGCCTGGAGCTGGTCCGCAGGCTTCGCGAGAAGTCAGCTCAACTGCGGTTGCGGGACGCGGGCTACACCGAGGACGAGCTCGCGGTCTCCGACCCACTGCTCGACGACGAGCTCGAGGAACGGACTCGACGGATCATCGAGGACGCCCGTCTGCGCCGGCAGACCCAGTGACCGCGCGCCCCGGCGGCCCGGGGACGCCGAGCTGACGGCTGCATCCGTACCCTGGGAGTGGCCGTTCGTGGCCGCCCATGACTAGGAGACGACGTGCGGAGCCTCGTGCAGGGACGTAGGGACGGGCGCCGGGCAGGCCTCGCCGTGTGGTGCACCACGGCCCTGCTCGCCCTGACTGCGGTGGGCCTCGGAGCCGCACCCGTGTCGGCCCACACCGAGCTCGTCTCCTCCAGTCCCGAGGGCGGCGCGAACGTGAATACGTTGCCGGTGTCCGTGGAGCTCATCTTCAGTGAGCCGGTCGGGTCGCGCGGCGTGTTCGTCGTCGTCACCGACCCGGTCGGGGCCCGGGTGGAGGTGGGAGAACCTGAGGTCACCGACGACACCGTCAGGCAGGCAACCAAGGGCCGCGGGCCTGCCGGGGACTACACGCTGGTCTACCGGGTCGTCTCCTCCGACGGGCATCCGGTATCCGGTGAGCTCAGCTTCACGGTCGAGAAGGGCACAGCGCCCGAGACGGCGGGTGAGCCGCAGGGTTCGGCCGAGCCCTCCGCCGAACCTCGGACGCCGGACCAGGCGACGCGCACGGCTTCGGTCGGTTCGCAGTCCGACGAGGGGTTCGTCTCCCGGCACGCCGGCCCGCTGGGACTCGGCGCAGCCGGTCTGGCCGCGGTAGCCGTCCTGGTGGGAGTGGTTGTCCGTGGCCGATACCAGGACTGAGCGGCACAGCCCCACCTGGCCGACCCGCGTCGACGTGGGCCTGTGGCTGACCGGGATCGGCGTGCTCATCGTCGTCGCCCTGGTCATGGCGCTGTCCCTGGCGCAGGCGGTCGACGCGCCGGCCTCCGAGCTGCTGCCAGACGTGGGGCCGGTGACCAGGTGGGGCCTCCCGATCCTTCGTACGGTCGGCGACGCACTGGCGGTTGCGGTCGTCGGACTGCTGCTCACCGCGACTGTGCTGCTGCCCTCGCCGCAGGCTGAGCTGGCCGGCCTGGCCCTGCGGGCGTACCGGGCGGCCTGCTGGCCGGCGGTGGCCTGGGCAGTCGCGGCGCTGGGCCAGGTGGTGCTCACCGCGTCAGCCACGTTGGGGGTCCCGGCCGGGGATGTGATCGGCACGTCCTCGCTGCTCAGCTTCACATGGCAGCTCGACCAGGGACGTGCGCTGCTGTGGCAGGCCTGCCTGGCGCTGGTGGTCGCCGTCGTGGTGCGCTGGACCTGGCGCTCACGCGAGGCAATCTGGACGCTGCTGCTCGCCCTGGTCACAGTCGCACCACCGCTGCTGACCGGGCACGCCGCGTCCGCGGGCTCCCACGACGCCGCCATCGTGAGTCTGCTCGTGCACGTCGTGGCCGCCACCGTGTGGGTCGGCGGGCTCGCGGGTTTGGCCTGGGTCGCCTCGCGGGGCAGTCGGCGACTCGCTCCGGCCGTGACGCGCTACTCCACGCTGGCCGGCTGGTGCCTCGCCGCGGTGGCCCTGTCCGGTGTGGCCAACGCGGCCGTTCGGCTGTCGCTCGGTGACCTGCTCACGACCTCGTACGGGGGCCTGGTGCTGGCCAAGGCGGTCGCGGTCGTCCTCCTGGGTGGGATCGGTCTGCTGCACCGGCGGCGTACGGTGGCCCGCCTGGAGGCGGCTACCGACGCCGCCCTGGGTCACGACGTCGGCGTCCGGCGGCCGTTCGTGACGCTCGCGGTCGTGGAGCTGGCGGTCATGGGCGCCGCAGTCGCCATTGCGGTCGCCCTGTCACAGACCTCGCCGCCCATCGGCCGCGGCTCCGTCGATCCGGTCGAGGCGATCATCGGGCACCCGCTCCCACCGGCCCCCAGCCTCGAGGAGTTCATGGTGGGCATCGTGCCCGGAGGGCTCGGCATCGCTCTCGTGGTCATCCTGCTGGCGCTGTACGTCCAGGGTCTGCTGGTGCTGCGCCGCCGTGGCGACGCCTGGCCCGTGGGTCGCACGCTCGCATGGTTGGGTGGCCTGCTGGTCATCGCCTGGTCCACCTTCGGTGGCCTGGGCATGTACTCCCACGTGCTGTTCAGCGCGCACATGGTGGCGCACATGCTGCTGTCGATGGTCGCGCCGATCCTGCTGGTGCTGGGGGCACCGGTGACACTCGCCCTGCGCACGCTTCCCTCGGCGCGGGTCGCCGGCGAGCTCGGACCACGCCAGGTCCTGCTGGGGATCCTGCACTCGCGACCCGTGTCGGTCCTGACGCACCCGGTCGTGGCCGGCGTGCTCTTCGTCGGCAGCCTGTACGCGATCTACTTCTCGAGCCTGTTCAGCGCGTTGATGAACAGCCACCTCGGGCACGCGGCCATGACGCTGCACTTCGTGGCCGTCGGGTCGCTGTTCTTCTACGTGCTCGTAGGGATCGACCCCAGCCCTCGCTCGGTCGCTCCGCTGTGGCGCTTCGGCCTGCTGCTGGTGGTGATGCCGTTCCACGCGTTCTTCGCGATCGCGCTGATGTCCTACGACCGGGTGCTGGGGGAGTCGTACTGGCAGTCGCTCGACCGGCCGTACCGCACCGACCTGCTCGCCGACCAGGTCACCGGTGGCTCCCTGTCCTGGGCGCTCGGAGAGATCCCGATCGTGATCGTGCTGGTCGCGATCTTCGTCCAGTGGGTCCGTTCGGACACCCGGGAGGCCAAGCGCACGGACCGGCGCTCCGACCGGTTGACCGAGGCCGGTCAGGACGACGAGCACGACCAGTACAACGCCTACCTCGCGGCGCTCGGGAAGGATCAGCGGCGCTGAGGCAGGGGGCGCACGTTTCGTGAGGCGAGGTGGCCGGGGGTGTCGTAGACGGACACATGACGACGTCATCGCTGGACGAGGGGCCGGGCATGGACGAGCAGCCCATGAGGGCGCGGAGGCGCTGTGGCGCTACCACTGGCGCCGTGGCGTCGGTGCTGCTCGCGATCAGCGGGTGTGACTCCGGCGGCGAGCTGCCGGAGACCGGGCAGACGGTGGACGCCGAGCGCGAGGTCGTGGCACCGGAGGAGGTGGCGTGCGAGGACATCGTGGACGCCCCGCTGAGCGAGGAGCTCGCCGCCGACCCGGTCTGCCAGGGCCCGGACGACGAACTGGTGACGGATTGGACCACGCAGTGCGAGGACGGTCGGCACCTGGCCCAGCTCGGCGATTTGGACGACGGGCAGGAGGCATGGGCGTTCAGCGGGGAGAACTGGGAGGTGGTGCCCGAGGTGGCCTCCGATCCCAACTTCCAGGCGGCGTCCGAGAGCTGCTGATCATCTGGTTCGGGTCGCGGACCAGCCGGCAGGGGAGTAGGCAGGCGGTATGAGCGAACCGAATCCCGAACCCGGACCTGACGTCGACCCGGACACGATCGAGCCGGATGTCGTACCGAGTCTCGACCCCGACCCGTCGGCCGACCCTGACATGCCGTCGGAGCCGGGTTCGTTGCCCTCGTAGCACCAGTCGCGGTGGACGATACTGGGTTCGAACCAGTGACCTCTTCCGTGTCAAGGATGTGCAGGGGCTAGACAGGCCATCGGCTGCGACCGTCTGACCTGCACCGTTGAGATGGTTTGATAGATCGCTGAACTGGGACGATACAGTTTTTCTATAAGTCTGGACGGGCGTAAGGCCAGGTCAGCCGCTGTGCTGAATGGCTGTCATGTCGTGTTGCGGCTGTGTGCCTGGGGCGGGCGCGGGTAACCCATCAGCAGCGTGGTACGTTGGCATGACCATGGAGCGATCCGGCCTCGCCCTCACCGCCGCCGTCTTGCCGCTGCTGGCAGGCTGCACAGGCGCGAGCCTGCCCGTGGCACAGTCCACACTCGTCCAGGGCGTGGCACAGTCCACACTCGTCCAGGGCCCCGTCGAGAGTGGGGCCGAGCAAGGCGACCGTTGGACGTGGAGCTGCTCCCAGAGCCGGACGCGCATCATTGTTCCCGGCATGGCCGGACTACCCACCGCCCACGATGCCGCG
>JACCXZ010000193.1 GCA_013696745.1 Nocardioidaceae bacterium
CATGGGGCTCGGTGGTGTCCCCCGGCTGCGAGCAGCCCCTGCACCTCCAGAGCGCGACGCTCGATCGAGGGCGTGGCCTGGTCGACAGGCATCAGCGCAACGGGCGGTTCGGCCGTCAACCGGTACCAGTCCGATCCCGACCTTGCCGAAGCCCACCTCGAGCAGCGTGGGCATCGCGATGTGCACGAGACCGTGTGAGATCCGTCGAGTCCAGTCGTCAGCGTCCGGGCTGATGCGGCCGGTTTCCGTTCCACTTCTACTTGACCCGCTCCACAGCGGGTGTGATCTGCGGGCCGCCCTGGGCAGGAGCCTGGTCACGGTCGTGCCATTCCTGCTCCGACATCCACACCAGGCGAGCACCCGTAGTCCCGAGCCCGAGGGTCAGGAGTGCCATGGCGGCAGCCTGGATCACCAGGTAGGGGGCGACGAGTAGTCCCACGAGAGCGAGCACCACAGTCCTGCGTTCCGCAGTTGAGTCGGTGGTCTAGTACGCGGATTAGGGGGTTGACCTGCGGAAACGTGGGACGACACGCTCATCGCGTGTGTTACTAGGCGGGGTGTTGTGCCTGGTCAGCGGGCGATGGTGGCGAGCTCGATCATCTTCTTGGGCAGCGGGATGTCGAGTCGTGCGGCGAAGCCCTGCTCGCACCGACCATCACCATGCGACTAATCGCGGAGTTCACCAGCCGACCGCCGTCCGGGCAGCAGCCGTCCGCCGTCCTCGACCGGCTCACCGCGCGGGAGAGGGAGGTGTTCGCGCTCCTGGCCCGCGGGCTGTCGAACCACGAGATTGCGAGCGAGCTGTCCCTGGGTGAGACGACAGTCAAGACGCATGTGGCCCGGGTGTTGACCAAGCTCGGTCTGCGCGACCGTGTCCAGGCTGTCGTGCTCGCCTACGAGGCCGGCGTCGTGCGTCCTGGTGCCTGAGGCACCAGGTCAGCCGTCGTACGTCACCCCGGTCGCGTGCAGCGGGCAGTAGCCGAACGGGTTCTTCGCCAGGTACTGCTGGTGGTGGGCCTCGGCATACCAGTACGAGTCCAGCGGGGCGATGACGGTGGTGATCTCGCCGTACCCACGCTCCGACAGCGTCTTCTGGTAGCTGACGCGCGACGCCTCGGCCGCAGTCTGCTGCTCGTCGGTGGTCGTGTAGATCACCGAACGGTACTGGGTGCCACGGTCGTTGCCCTGGCGCATGCCCTGGGTGGGGTCGTGGTTCTCCCAGAATGTCTTGAGCAGCTGCTCGAAGGACACCACGGAAGGGTCGAACACGACCCGGACCACCTCGGCATGCCCGGTGCGACCGGAGCAGACCTCCTCGTACGTCGGGTTCGGGGTGGCTCCGCCGGCGTACCCGACCGACGTGGACCACACGCCCGGCAGTTCCCAGAACGTCTTCTCCTCACCCCAGAAGCAGCCGAGACCCACCACGATCTGGCCGAAGCCGGCTGGCACTTCGGACTCGATCGGCGTGCCGAGCACCAGGTGCCGGTCGCCGACGGTGAAGGGGCGGGTCTCGCGGCCGGACAGCGCGTCGACGGGGGTGGGGAGCGTGCTCTTGTTGCGTCCGAACAGCATGCGGCGAACCTCCTGATCAGGGTGACTACCACGACACAACAGCACGGTGGACGCGTTCGTTCCCGCCGGCCCCGGATGCGAGCGGGAACGTGGAACCTGGGTTCGATCCGCCAGAGGTGCCGGGGGGCACCGGTGCGTTCGGGCTGCTCGGCCAGCACCTCGCCGTTTGCCTCGAGCTGCAGGCTTCCCGTACAGCGTCGTGGTCGGTGGCCGACGGTATGGCACCCATCGGACGACCCGCAGCTGCCTCGAGCCCGCGCTGCGGGATCGTGCACGGCCCGTCCACATCGTCGGCTGAGTCTGAGGACGGAGCCCGCGGTCTCTGGGTTGCTTGGTCGCGCAGATACGCTCGCGAGGTGACTGACCAGACGCACGGGTTCGAGACGCTCGCCATCCACGCCGGACAGGATCCCGACCCTCGTACGGGGGCTGTTGCGCCGGCCATCTGGGCCACCTCGACGTACAAGCAGGACGGGGTCGGGGGGCTGCGCGAGGGCTACGAGTACTCCCGCACCGGCAACCCGACCCGTACAGCGCTGGAGGGATGCCTGGCCGCGCTCGAGGGCGGGGCCCGCTGCCTCACCTTCGCCAGCGGCCTGGCCGCCGAGGACACGCTGCTGCGCGGGCTGACCCGGCCCGGTGACCACGTGGTGATCCCCGACGACGCCTACGGCGGCACCTACCGACTGTTCGACCGGGTCGCTGCCCCCTGGGGGCTGGCGTACACCCCGGTCCCGGTGACCGACGTGGAGGCTGTCCGCGCGGCCGTACGCGACGGTGAGACCAAGATCGTGTGGGTCGAGACGCCTACCAACCCGCTGCTGGGGATAGCCGACATCGCGGCGCTGGCGGGCGTCGCCCACGACGCCGGCGCGCTGCTCGTGGTGGACAACACCTTCGCCTCGCCCTACCTCCAGCAGCCGATCGCCCTCGGTGCGGACATCGTCGTGCACTCGACGACCAAGTACTGCGGAGGACACTCCGACGTCGTCGGAGGTGCATTGGTGACCCGTACGCCCGAGCTCGCCGAGCCGCTGGCGTACCTGCAGAACGCTGTAGGGGCCGTCGCGGGCCCGTTCGACTGTTGGGTGGTGCTGCGCGGTTTGAGGACCCTGGCCGTACGCATGGAGCGGCATTGCGACAACGCCGAGCGGATCGTCGAGATGCTTACCGGGCGGCCCGAGGTGTCGCAGGTGATCTACCCGGGACTGGGCGAGCACCCCGGGCACGTGGTCGCGGCCCGGCAGATGCGACGCTTCGGTGGCATGGTGTCGTTCCGGGTTGCAGCGGGGGAGCAGGCGGCGGTCGATCTGGTCTCGCACACGGAGCTGTTCACGCTGGCGGAGTCGCTGGGTGGGGTCGAGTCGCTGATCGAGCATCCGGGGCGCATGACGCACGCCTCCGTCGCCGGGTCGCCTCTGGAAGTGCCGGGTGACTTGGTGCGCCTGTCCGTGGGGATCGAGTCCGCCGAGGACCTGGTGGCCGACCTGGCGGGGGCGTTCGAGGCCGTGCGTGCGTGAGCGTCCGGGAACCGCCGGTTGTGAGCGAGGGGGTCCCCGGTGGCACACCTATTGGCATGGGGGACCCCAGCGCCAAAGCCGAACTCACGGATGGGCGCACGGAACTCACGGATGAGTGGGCTGGAACTCACGGATGAGCGGGTGGGTGGCGTGCGTCGACTTCGGTTCGACGTTCACCAAGGCGCTGCTCGTCGACGTCCAGGATGACCCCGGTACGGTGCTCGCCTCTGCGTCGCACCCCACGACCCTCGACACCGATGTGCTCGACGGGTGGACCGCCTGCCTTGAGCAGCTCCAGGCCGGCTGCCCGGGCGCAGCAGCGGCGCCGGTGCTGGCCTGCTCGTCTGCCGGTGGCGGCCTGCGGGTTGCCGTGATCGGCAACGAGGAGCTCGTCACGGCCGAGGCCGGCCGCCGAGTGGCGCTGTCCAGCGGCGGCACCGTGGTCCACGTGGGATACGGGGGACTCACCGGGCAGGCGGCGAGGGACGGGCTGGTGGCCGACCATCCCGACGTGGTGCTCCTGGTCGGAGGGACCGACGGCGGGAACGACGAGGTGCTCATCGGCGCCGCCCGGCGGCTGAGCATGATGCGCTGGGACGGTCCGGTGGTCGTCGCCGGCAACGCCGAGGCCTCGCCACGGGCGGCCGCCCTGCTCGGCCAGGCCGGTGTCGACCACGTGGTCGCCGGCAACGTGGTGCCGCAGATCGGCGTGCTGAGCCCCTCCGGCGCACGGGCCGCCATCCGGCAGGCGTTCCTCGAGCACGTGATCGGCGGCAAGCAGCTGTCCGCCTCGGCTGCCTTCCTCGACATGGTCCGCGGACCCACCCCGGACGTCGTGCTCACCGGCGTCGAGCTGCTGGCCGGCGGACTGGGTCCCGGCCGGCCCGGAGTCGGCGACGTCGTCGTGGTCGACATCGGTGGGGCCACCACCGACGTGCACTCGGTCGTGGCCCTCGACGCGGAGGAGGGTGCGTTGTCACGCCAGGTCGTGGCCCCGACCGCGGTGACACGCAGCGTCGAGGGCGATCTCGGCATGCGGTGGAGCGCCCTGACCACCATCGAGCGTGCTGCCGAAACGGGGCTGGTCGACGCCGCGGAGCTGGCCGAGCTGACGCATGCCGCGCGGGAGCGCCGCCGGGAGCCGGGCCTGCTGCCCGAGACCGAGCCTGAGCGGGCGTACGACCACCGCCTGGCCGAGCTCGCGCTCGGGCTGGCCCTGCGTCGGCACGCGGGACGGCAACGTGTCGCCTTCGGTCCGAGCGGTCGCCTGGTCGAGCGAGAGGGAACCGACCTGCGCGAGGTCGAGCTGCTGGTCGGCTCCGGCGGCGTCCTGCGCCATACCGCGCCGTCGGTCGCACAGCGGGTGGTCCGCACCGGCACCGGCGACCCGGTGCCTGGCGGCTGGCTGCTGCCCCGGTCACCGAGGGCGGTCATCGACCAGAGGTACGTGCTGGCGGCGGCTGGCCTGCTGAGCGACGCGCACCCGCACTCGGCGTACCGGCTGCTGCACCGTTACCTTGCTCCTGAGCCGGAAGACCCGATCAGCGGCGTCTGACGCTGCGACTGACACCACGAGGCAGGGGGCAGGACATGGGGCGGTTGCAGCGCATGACCGACTCGCTGCGAGCTGCGACCCGGCGCGAGGTGGCCGGCCGCGACGACCGGTGGGGAGTCGTGGCGGACGCTGGTCCTCCGGACGCCCCGACCGCCGCTGAGCTGCCAGAGGCGGACGACCGGCCCGATGCCGACCAGGCGCCGGCGGTGACCGTCCCGGCCGTGACCGGGGCCGACGTCGGCGCCACCGACCAGTCGACGGTCATGGCCGTACGGCCGGTCGCTGTCCCACGTGGGGTCGACATCGCCGCCGCCTGGTCCTGGCGGCTGCTGGTGCTCGCCGTCGCGGCGTACGGCCTGTACCACCTGATCGGCTACCTGAGCCCCGTCGTGGTGCCCCTGGCGATCGCGACCCTGATCACGGCACTCGCAGTGCCGGGGGTCGACCTGCTCCACCGCATCGGGCTGCCGCGCGCGATCGCCGCCGCGATCGTCGTGCTGGTGGGCCTGGCGGCGGTCAGTGGACTGCTGACCGTCGTCGGCACCCAGATCGGCCAGCAGATCAACGACCTGCGGGTGTCGGTCAACGCGGGTCTGGGACAGGCGCAGGACTGGTTGAGGGAGGGTCCGCTCCAGCTCTCGCAGGCCCAGCTCGACACCGCCATCGAGCAGTTGCAGGACGCCATCGCCCGACCCGATGCCAACGTCGCCGATCAGGTGGCCTCGGTCGGCACGACAGTCGGCCACGTGTTCGCGGGCTTCTTCATCACCCTGTTCGCGACGATCTTCCTGCTGTACGACGGCGAGCGGATCTGGCGCTGGATGGTCCGCCTGTTCCCCCGCGACGCACGCGAGGCTGTCGACAGCTCCGGCCGGGTCGCCTGGGTCTCGCTCACCGCGTTCGTGCGTGCCACCATCATCGTGGCGCTCGTGGACGCGATCGGCATCGCCTTCTCGGCCTGGGCCCTCGACGTGCCCCTGGTGCTCGCGATCGGTGTCTTGGTGTTCCTCGGAGCGTTCGTACCCGTCGTCGGGGCGTTCATCTCCGGCGGTGTCGCGTGCCTGGTGGCGTTGGTCGACCAGGGACCGCTCACCGCCCTCATCATGTTCGGTGCCGTCGTGCTCGTGCAGCAGATCGAGTCACACCTCCTGCAGCCGTTCCTCATGGGCCGCTTCGTCAGGCTGCACCCGTTGGCCGTGATCGTGGCGATCGCTGTGGGCGTGCTCGTCGCCGGCATCGTGGGCGCGCTCGTCGCGGTTCCGCTCGCGGCCTGTGCCAACGCGGTGGTCCATCACCTCGCCGCGCGCGCCGAGGAGCGCGCTCCACGAGCAGGGCCGGTGCCGGGCTAGCACTGCGCCGAGGTCAGTTGTGCCTTTCCTCGTGTCCCGGTCGACCGCGGGGTGTAGACAAGCGCGCATGGTCAACGAGAAACCGCGTCACCTCGTCCTGGGCCCGCTGCTGCGTCACGTCGATGAGACCAGCGCTGTCATCTGGGTGGAGGCCGGGCACCGTGGCGACGTCAGCGTCCACATCGGTGAACGCTCCTGGCACACGGCGACGTTCTGCGCGCACGGCCACCACTACGCGCTGGTTGACGTGGACCACCTCGAGCCGGGCTCGGCGCAGGAGTACTCCGTGCGTGTCGACGACCACGAGGTGTGGCCGCCGGCGGACGGGGAGGGTGCGGCGATGCCAACGAGCCGGATCCGTACGCTCGACCAACGCCCCCTGCGCTTCGTGTTCGGCTCCTGCCGGACCAGCGTCCCGCACGACGCCGAGACGAACCAGAGCCACGGCGTCGACGCATTACGGGCGTTCGCCTTGCGCATGATGCAGACCAGCGACGGCTCCGAAAGTCCCGACGGCGGCGACCAGACGTGGCCCGACCTGGTGCTGTTCCTCGGTGACCAGGTCTACGCCGACGTGACATCCGACGCGATGCGCGACTTCCTCGCCGCCCGGCGCAGCCTCGACGAGCCGCCCGGCGAGGAGCTCAAGGACTACGAGGAGTACGCCCACCTCTACGCCCTGGCGTGGAGCGACCCGGCCAACCGGTGGCTGCTGGCGACGCTGCCCAGCGCGATGATCTTCGACGACCACGACATCCGTGACGACTGGAACACTTCCTACGACTGGCGCCGCATGATCGAGGCGACCTCGTGGTGGCACGGGCGCATCGTCGCCGGCCTGGCGTCGTACTGGGTCTACCAGCACCTCGGGAACCTCTCGCGGGCCGAGCGCGAACAGGACCGGCTGTGGCAGCAGTTGCTGGAGCTGCGCGAGTCCGGCGTCGACGACATCACCGAGCTGCTCGACCAGTTCGCCGAGCGCGCCGACGCGTACCCCGACAGCTACCGCTGGAGCTACGCTCGGGACCTCCCGGGTGCCCGGCTGATCGTCCTGGACTCCCGAGCCGCCCGGATCCTGCAACCGGACGACCGTCAGATGATGGACCCGGTGGAGGCCGACTGGCTGGCCGGCAACGTCTGCGGCGACGTCGACCACCTCTTCATCGCGACGTCACTGCCGTTCCTGCTGCCGATGGGGCTGCACGAGGCGGAAGCGTGGAGCGAGGCCATCGCCCAGGGGGCGTGGGGGCGGCGGGTCGCTCAGCTCGGGGAGAAGCTCCGCCGCAGCGTCGACCTCGAGCACTGGGGCGCCTTCCAGCAGTCCTTCCGTGACGTCGCCGCGATGGTGACCGAGGTCGCCGAAGGCGCGCGGGGAGCCTCGCCGGCGACGGTGACTTTTCTGTCCGGTGACGTCCATCACTCCTATCTCGCGGAGGTCGAGCGGGGGCAGGGGGCCGACGGGACCCGCATCCTGCAGGCCGTCTGCTCGCCGATCCGCAACCCGCTTCCGCGGATGGTCCGGATCGGCCAGGCGGCGACGGCCAAACGCGGGTTCGTGGCCGCGACCAGCTTCCTCGCCCGGCGCGCAGGGGTGCCGGAGCCGCCGTTCGAGTGGTCGATCACCGAGGGCCCGTGGTTCTCCAACATGCTGGCCACCGTCCAGCTGCGCGGACGTCAGCTGGCGATGCGCTGGGAGGCCGCCGACCTGCGCGACGGCGGCGACCGGGCGCCGGTCCTGCACACCGTGCACGAGTTCGTGGTCCCGGCCCCCGAGAGCCAGGCAGCACGGTCGTAAGGTCGTCGTCGTGGACAAGCCCGTAGCGGACGTCGCCTACCCGGCGACGGCGGTGACCCAACGCCCTGGGTCGGTGTCGCTGGCCGACATCGAGGCGGCCCGCGAGCTGTTGCGTGAGGTGGCGGTGCTCACACCCGTCAAGGCGAGCCGTGCGCTGAGCGAGCACGCCGGCGCCCCGGTGCTGCTGAAGTGCGAGAACCTTCAGCGCACCGGATCCTTCAAGATCAGGGGCGCCTACGTACGTCTGTCCCGGCTGTCTGCGCAGGACAGGGCCCAAGGCGTGGTCGCCGCCTCGGCCGGCAACCACGCGCAGGGTGTCGCGCTCGCTGCATCGCTGCTGGGCATCCCCGCCACCGTGTTCATGCCGGAGGGTGCGGCCATCCCCAAGGAGAACGCCACCAGGGGGTACGGCGCAGACGTACGCCTGGTCGGCGCCAGCATCGAGGACGCACTGGGCGCGGCGCAGGCGTTCGCCACTGAAACCGGCGCGGTCCTCATCCACCCGTTCGACCACGTCGACGTCGTCGCCGGGCACGGGACCGTCGGCCTGGAGATCTACGAGCAGGTCCCGCGGGCGGCTACCGTGCTGGTGTCCATGGGCGGCGGCGGACTCGCCGCCGGAATCGCCACCGCGCTGGCGGCTCTGCGTCCCGACATCCGGGTGATCGGCGTCCAGGCGGCCCAGGTCGCTGCGTACCCCGGCTCGCTGGAGGCGGGCGAGCCGGTCGCGGTCACCCCGTCGCCGACCTTGGCCGACGGCATCGCCGTGGCCAGGCCGGGCGGCGTGCCGTTCGCCGCCGTGGTCGAGCACGTGCACTCAGTGGTGACGGTCAGCGAGGACTCGCTGAGCCGGGCACTGCTGATGCTGGCCGAGCGTGCCAAGCTGGTCGTGGAACCTGCTGGCGCGGCAGCCGTGGCGGCATTGCTGGAGCACCGGTTCGACGGGCCGATCGTGGCTGTGCTGTCCGGCGGAAACGTGGACCCGCTGCTGCTGATGAAGGTGATCCGACACGGTCTGGCCTCCGCGGGCCGTTACCTTGCCCTGCGGGTGCGCATCCCCGACCGTCCCGGCGAGCTGGTCCGGATGCTCGGCGAGCTCGCTGCGCAGCAGGTCAACGTGCTCGACGTCGTGCACGAGCGCACCTCGGCGCACGTGCACGTCGACGAGGTTGTGGTCGCGCTGCAGGTCGAGACGCGTGGGTCAGCTCACCGCGAGCGTGTCGTCGCCGCGCTGCGGCAGTCGGGATACCAGCTCAGCGTCAGCTGATCGCCCGTCCGTGAGTTCGGTCCGGCTCGTCCGTGAGTTCGGCTCGCCCGTCCGTGAGTCAGACCTGGTGTTCGCCCTGAGTGCGGGCCGCTTCCTCGCGCTCGACCTGGGCACGCACCTGGGCCATGTCGGAGGCGCGCACGGTCGTGACGAGCGTCTCGAGGGCGGCGGCCGACAGGGCTCCGGCCTCGGCGTACAGCAGGATGCCGTCGCGGAACGCCATCAGTGTCGGGATGGAGCGGATGCCGAGTGATCCCGCGAGCTCCTTCTCGGCCTCAGTGTCCACCTTGGCGAAGATGACGTCGCGGTGCTGGGCGGCGGCCGCGTCGTACACCGGAGCGAACGCACGGCACGGGCCGCACCAGCCTGCCCAGAAGTCGACGAGCACGATCCCACCGGCCGCGATGGTTGCCTCGAACGTCTCCTGGGTAAGGTCCATCAGCTGCGGTAGGGCTTCGCCTCGACGATCCTGACGCTGACCTGGGCACCGTTGGGCGCCTCGTACGACACCTCGTCGCCGGCCTGCTTGCCGAGGATGGCTGCGCCGAGCGGGGACTGCGGAGAGAAAACTTCGAGCTCGACCGAGTCGTCGAAGTCGAGAAGTTCGCGCGACCCCAGCAGGAACGTTTCGTCGTCGCCGGCGCCGAAGCTGACCGTGACGGTCATGCCCTGCTCGACGATGCCGGTGTCCTGCGGGGGCTCGCCGACCTCGGCGCGTCGCAGCATGTCCTCGAGCTGCCGGATCCTGGCCTCCTGCTTGCCCTGTTCGTCCTTGGCGGCGTGGTAGCCACCGTTCTCCTTCAGGTCGCCCTCGTCACGGGCCTCGCCGATCTTGGCGGCGAGCTCCTGCCGTGCCGGGCCGCGCAGGTGGTCGAGCTCCTGCTGAAGGCGCTGATAGCCCTCTTGCGTGAGCCAGATGACGTTCTGCGCGGTTGGCTGCTGAGTCACGAACACTGCTCCTCGTACGTGGGCACACGGTGAGTACGCCGGGAAAGTGGCGAATGGACGAGGTTATCAACAACACCCCCCAGATGCCGATTCCTCGTCCCGATCCTGGCCGGAGGCGGTCGCGGTTTCCCTGGGGCCCCTGGTAAACCGCACTACCCATGGGACGCATGCCATGGTCAGTGACAACATGCCATGGGACCCTGGTATACCGGTGACTGGTGGGGCTCGCACCGGGAGCAGACGGGGGCCAGGTCAGTCGGCGGTGGTGGTGCACTCGCGCAGCACGCCGTTGACGGCGCGGCGCTGTGTGGTGATGGTATCCGTAATGCGCAGCCGGCCAGGATCCCCGGGGGGCACGTGGATGACCAGCTCGCCCACCGTGCTGTGGTCCTCGGCCTGGGCGTAGACCTCGCACTCCAGCCGCTCGTTGCCCCGGCGGTCCAGGACGAGCGTGACCTCGGTCGTGGTGTCGCCGGTCACGTCGTAGGACTGCAGCTCGGCGTTGACCGGCTGGTCGGAGCTGTCGGTGGCGGCCCAGACGACCCAGCCGACGCCGAGCACGGCGATCACGGAGACGACCGCCACCAGAATGCGACGCCGCGGCGAGGTCGGCGGCCCGTACCGCTGTGCGAGCTCCTCGTCCGAGGACGGCGGCACAGATCGATCGCCGGTCATGCAGGACCTCCAGGTCACTGAGGTGGCAGTCACGCATCATGGCACCGCGGGCCGCCCGCCCGGTGTGCGAGGGGGTCATGGGCGTTCCCGTCCGGGGATTGCGTCACCATGGTACGAGCGGGCGCCGGACGTACGGCGACCCGGCACCGAGGACGCGAGGAGAGCGGTGGCAGAGCAGCTGCGCCTGATGCACGTGCATGCGCACCCGGACGACGAGTCGAGCAAGGGCGCTGCCTCGACGGCGCGCTACGTGGCCGAGGGTGTCGACGTACACGTCGTCACCTGCACCGGCGGTGAGCGCGGGTCGGTGCTCAACCCCAACATGGACCGCCCCGACGTGCTCGCCAACATCACCGAGGTCCGACGTGCGGAGATGGACCGCGCCCGCGAGATCCTCGGCGTGCGGCAAGACTGGCTCGGGTTCGTCGACTCCGGATGGCCGGAGGGCGATCCCAGGCCACCGCTGCCCCCTGGTTGCTTCGCCGATCTGTCCGTGCAGGACGGTTCCCGAGCCCTGGTCGGCCTCATCCGGTCGTTTCGTCCGCACGTCGTCACGACGTACGACGAGAACGGCGGCTACCCGCACCCGGACCACGTGCGCTGCCACGAGATCAGCGTGGCAGCGTTCGAGGCGGCCGGTGATCCTGGACAGTTTCCCGAGCAGGGTGCCCCCTGGCAGCCGCTGAAGTTCTACTACCACCACTCCTTCCACCGGGAGCGCACCCAGGCGCTCAGCGACGCGATGCAGGCTCGCGGTCTCGAGTCGCCGTACCTCGAGCGGCTGCGTGACTGGCAGCCCGACCCCGAGCACGCGGCCCGCATCACCACCCGGGTGCCGTGCGCGGAGTACTTCGACGTACGTGACCGCGCGCTGATCGCGCACGCGACCCAGATCGACCCGGATGGAGCGTGGTTCTCGATCCCGCTGGAGGTCCAGCAGCTGACCTGGCCGACCGAGGACTACGAGCTCGTACGGTCGCTGGTCGACGTCGAGGTGCCCGAAGACGACCTGTTCGCCGGGCTGCGTGATGTTCCGGGGGGTCTGGATGCAGCGGCCCAAGGGGTGCTCGCCGACCTCGCGGCCGGTCGTCTCGATGCGCGGGTTCCGGTGCTGCCCGTCAAGGAAAAGGCATGATGTTCGACGCCTGGGTCCTCGCACCCGGGTCCGAGCTGACGGGCACGGTGGCGGTGGCCGACGAGCAGGAAGCGCCCCACCCCGACGACGTGGTCGCGGGGTGGTCTGGATTCATCGTCGTCGTCGCGTTGGCCGTTGCCACCGGGCTCCTGATCCGCAGCATGCACAAGCGGCTGCGACGAATCGACTTCGACGAGGACCCCGACCAGGACGAGCCCGACAGGGGCGACGACGGTCCGCGTCCCGGCTGACCACTACGGGTGGTCCAGGCGTTGGGCGACCAGCAGCAGGTCGATAGCGGTGCCGTGCTCGGTGGCCCGTTCGACGTGCTCGAGCCGGCGCACCAGCACCTCGTCGTCCAGTGTGTCGGCGAGGCTGGCCACCGTCGGCAGGATCGCCGGGTCCTGCGGGCCACCGACCCCGTGAGTGATGTTGACCCGCGCGTGGCCCACGTGCACCAGTGTGCCGACGGGCGACAGCCACGACAGGCAGCGCCGCATCACCCGGCGCATGCCGTCGAGCGGCAGGTGCAGGTAGGCGACCAGGACCAGGTCGAGCGGCTCGTCCGGTTCCCAGGTCCGGGCATCACCGACCTGCCACTGCGCCGTCGTCGAGCGCGTCCGAGCCTGCTCGATCGCGACAGGGGAGAAATCGACGCCGGTGCACCGCCACCCGTGGTCGGCGAGCCACGCGGCGTGCCGGCCGTTACCGCAGGCGAGGTCGACGGCAGAGCCGGGCGGCAACTCGCGCAGGAACGGCGCGACGACGGGGTTCAGCTCCGCGCCCCAGAGCGCCGGTTCCGCGGCGTACCGCACGTCCCATGCGCGTGCGTCCACCTGCAAACTCCCTTCAGCGCCGACGACGTCCTGCTCGACCGTACGACCCCGCGGTCCCGACCGTCGATGCGTCCGACAGTGGACATCTCACGCCGAACCGGGAGGAGTGACCTCACTCATGGTCCGTTGGGGTGATGGCACAGTGACCCGTTGGTGTCATGGTCGAACCGGCCTCGGAGGGACAGGCTGATCAACGGTCTCGGACACATCAGAGCCTGGAGTTGACATGCCACCTCTCAGTACCACGCGCCCCAGGAGCAGAGGGCAACTCGTACGTCGCGTCGTCGCCACCGCATCCGCAGCAGCCTTGGCGGCTGCGACGTTCACGCCGGGGGGAGCTGCCACCGCACGCCCGGCCGAGCGTGATCCGCTCGCCGCCATGGCCGGGAAGTACACGGTCGTCCGCGCCGGCCTGGACAACCCTCGCCAGATCAACATCCTCGGGCGGGGACAGATCCTCGTCGCCGAGACCGGACGCGGCGCCAGGAACCCGGAGGGCTGCGACGGGCGCAGGTGCACCGGTCGTACCGGTCAGGTCACCGTGCTCAACGGTCGGACCGGCCGTGCCGTGCCGGTGATGCACAACCTGCTGTCGGTCGCCGGGCCGGACGGCTCCTTCGCCGGCGGCGCCTCCGGCGCTGCTGCGCGTCGACCCCGAGGTGGCTTCGTCGCGATCGTGAACGGCGGTCCCCCCGGGTCGCAGTGGGGCAAGCTGCTCGGCCGGGGTGCGAAGGGCAACAACTACGTGATCGCCGACATCAGCCGCTTCGAGCAGAACAACGACCCGGACGGCGAGGGAGTCGAGTCCAACCCGTACTCGGTGCTCGCGCTCAAGGGTCAGATCCTGGTCGCCGACGCAGCCGGTGACTCGATCCTGTCGGTCAAGAGGGGCAAGGTCCGGCTGTGGGCGTTGCTGCCCGAGTACGGCCCGCGGGTCGACGCGGTGCCGACGGTGCTCAGCAAGGGTGCCGACGGTGACATCTACGTCGGCGAGCTGCACTCGGAGCAGAGAGGCAAGGCGAAGGTGCACCGTTTCGACCGCGACGGCAACCTGCTGCGCTCGTGGGGTGGCTTCACGTCGGTGACCGGGGTGGACCGGGCCGAGGACGGCACGCTGTACGTCAGTGAGCTGTTCGGCGGGAACTGCGGGTTCGACCAGATCCCGAGCTGCTTCCCGGGTCGGGTCGTGAAGGTCGCACCGGATGGCGACCGCCGCTACCTGCCGGTGCCCTTCCCGTCGGGGATCGCGGTCAGGGGGCAGCGGGCCGTCGTGGCGGCCTTCTCGACGTCGCCGGGCACGGGTTTCGGCGGCAACCCGGCATGGAGCGGGGCGATCTGGAGGCTGCGCTTCTGATTCTGTGACACGTACACGACCGCGGGTCGCCTCGGGGGTAGCCCGCGGTCGTGTCGTGCCGAGAGGTCCTGCTTCGCGTCCGCCTCCTGCGTGTCGCGGCCGCTGTCCAAGACTGGTGTGATGGCTCGATGAGCAACCGGCTGAAGGACGCTACGAGCCCGTACCTCTTGCAGCACAAGGACAACCCGGTCCATTGGTGGCCGTGGGGTCCCGATGCCTTTACCGAGGCGGAGCGCCGAGACGTGCCGGTCCTGCTCAGCATCGGGTACGCCGCCTGCCACTGGTGCCACGTGATGGCCCACGAGTCCTTCGAGGACGAGGGCACCGCGGCGTACATGAACGAGCACTTCGTCAACGTCAAGGTGGACCGCGAGGAGCGCCCGGACGTCGACGCGGTCTACATGACCGCGACGCAGGCGATGACCGGGCAGGGCGGCTGGCCCATGACCTGCATGCTGACGTCGGCGGGCGAGCCGTTCTTCTGCGGGACGTACTTCCCGGAGGCACCCCGGCAGGGGATGCCCGGCTTCGGTCAGGTGCTGCAGGCGCTCGTCGACGCGTGGCAGAACCGTCGCGACGAGGTCACCCGCATCGGGTCGGAGGTGGTGGAGCGCCTGCAGGCGGCCACCGCCGCGGTTGGCGCCGGGAGCGGGAACCCTCTGCAGGCCGCGGAGCTCGACGCTGCGGTCGACCGGCTCGCCACCAGCTTCGACGCGCACACCGGCGGCTTCGGCGGAGCCCCGAAGTTCCCGCCGTCGATGGTTCTCGAGCACGTGCTGCGCCAGCACGCGCGTACGGAGGACGCCGGCTCCCTGGCGATGGTGTCCGCGACCTGCCGAGCGATGGCCCGTGGTGGCATCTACGACCAGCTCGCGGGGGGCTTCGCCCGCTACTCGGTCGACCGTTCCTGGGTGGTGCCGCACTTCGAGAAGATGCTGTACGACAACGCGCTGCTGGCCCGCGTGTTCCTGCACTGGTGGCGGGCGACCGGGGACCCGCTCGGCGCACGGGTCGCCGTCGAGACGGCCGACTTCTGCCTCCGCGAGATGGGGACCGAGCAGGGTGGCTTCGCCTCGGCGCTGGACGCCGACTCGTTGGACCCCAGCGGGATGAGCGTCGAGGGAGCCTTCTACGCGTGGCGGCCATCACAGCTGGATGAGGTGCTCGGTGACGACGACGGTGCCTGGGCGGCGCAGCTGCTGGAGGTCACCGAGGCCGGCACCTTCGAGCACGGCTTCTCCACCTTGCAGCTGCCGACCGACCCCGCCGATCCACGGCGCTGGGAGCAGGTGCGAGGCCGGTTGCTGCAGGCACGTGAGCAGCGGGCGAGGCCCGCCCGCGACGACAAGGTGGTCGCTGCGTGGAACGGCCTGATGATCAGCGCGCTCGCCGAGGTGGGAGTCCTGCTCGAGCGACCGGACCTGCTCGCCGCGGGCGTACGCGCGGGCGAGCTGCTCTGGTCGCTGCACGTCGACGCCGACGGCACGCTGTGGCGTACCTCGCGCGACGGTCGGCGGGGCGTCAACGCAGGCGTGCTCGAGGACCACGGGTGCGTGGCGGCCGGGTTTCTGGCGCTGGTCGGTGCCACCGGTGACCCGGTGTGGCTGCAGCGGGCCGGAGCACTGCTCGACCGTGCCCTGGACGTCTTCGCGGACGGGACCGGCGGGTACTACGACACCGCGGCCGACGCCGAGCGGCTGGTGCTCCGTCCGCGTGACGCCTCGGACAACGCGAGCCCGTCCGGAGTGTCCTCGCTCGCCGATGCCCTGCTGAACTACGCGGCGATCACCGGGTCCGCGCGGCACCACGGCGCAGCGCAGTCAGCGGTCGCGTCAGCCGCACCGCTGGCTCGGCAGGCACCGCGCTTCGGCGGCTGGACGCTGGCCGCGGCCGAGGCGCTGCTCGCCGGGCCCGAAGAGGTTGCCGTCGTCGGCGCTCTGAACGACCCGGCCACCGGTGCCCTGCACCGTGCGGCACTGATGCGGACCCATCCGGGCACGGTGGTCGTACGCGGTGAACCGGGGACAACTGGCATTCCCTTGCTCGAGGGTCGCGGGCTGCTCGACGGCCGCCCCGCCGCGTACGTCTGCCGCAACTTCGTGTGTGAGCGCCCGGTCCCCGAGCTCTGACGGGGGACGGGAGAGGCGCGGCCGAGGACTCGGTGACGCTCGCGGCTTGGGGCACACCCGCGAGTGGCGCAGGAACGGGCCGCCGGCTGCTTGTCCGCCCCCGTCCGCACCACTCGTGGCCCGCTCCGCGCAGTCGTGCGCACTCGAGCCGTCTCTGGCGCCGCTCGCGGTGGCGCGCGGGCCCGACTCGATGCGTTCGCTGATGGCCGATTGGCTGATGCACGTAATCGTGTAATCATCATTACATGATCACTACAGAGAACCTCCGCGGCTGGCTTGCCGGCCGCCTCCCCGACGACTGGTTCGACGGGGCACCCACCCTCGAGGTCGACCGCGACGAGGTCGTGATCGTCGGTCGCCTGCCCGAGCCCGAGCGCGCTGCGGACGCCACAGACGACGAACACGCCGCTGCGGTCGCCGGTCGCACCCGCCGCTTTCGCGAGTCGACCCGCGACGCTCGCATCACGATCGCCCGCGAGCTCGAACGATCCACCGGCCGCAAGGTCGCCTGGGGCGTCGAGACGTCCGCCGGTCGCGAGCTCTTCACCTCGCTGGCCGCACCGGTCATGACGCGCCTGCGACAGCCGGAGCGGGTCGTGCTCGACACGCTGGTCGACACCGGAGTGGCCCGCTCGCGCAGTGAGGCGCTGGCCTGGTGCGTCCGCCTCGTCGGACAGCACAGCGACGAATGGCTCAACGACCTACGCGAGGCCATGCAGCAGGTGGACGAGGTTCGCCGCCGCGGTCCGGACTGACCGCCACCCCTCGCAGCCGTGACGTGTCAACCCTTCCTCGAACCCAGAGCGTGACAGGGGGCGAGGGGTGAGCGATGACCACGCACCGTGGCGAGGATCCGGTCGGCTTCGCGTCGTACGAGGGGGCGGTTGGCCGTCGGAGCCGTCAGCGTCGTGGCCGTGCTCGCCGTGGTCTCGGGGGTCACGCTCACCGCCGACCCCGGTCCGCGTGAAGATCCGGTGGTGGCCACCGACAACCCGAGCCTCCCAGAAGTGCCGGGGGCATCCTGTGACGCGCCCGTTGGTCCGGACACCGCGTTGCCGGCGGCCGAGATCGTCGAGGTGCGTCTGTGTGACGGTGTCGCGGGGCCACAGACCGCGTCGGCTGAGGTGCTGGCGCCCGCGGACAGCCTGGTCGGCGTCGCCGCGCAGGAGTACGTCGCCCGGGTGGACGTCTTCGACGTGGTGGCTGACGACGGCACGACCGGTCAGGTGCTGCAGGACGGCAGCTCGTGCGACATGGTGACCGTCGACGGCGAGCAGCGGTGGCGTCGGGGGATCCCGACGTACCTCGAGCTCTTGCACCTGGGGAGCGTGTGGTGGCCCGCTCCCGAGCTGTCCGAGACGGTCGCGGATCTGCTCGAGCGCTAACGCTCAGCCTGGGATGTCGCGTTCGGGCTTTCCCGCTCGTCCCTCGCGCGACGCCCTCACCGCTCAGCGCATCGAGTGGACCGCGATCGACACGCCGATGTAGTGCACGATGAACGCCGCGATCGTGAAGCTGTGGAAGATCTCGTGGAAGCCGAACCAGCGGGGTGCGGGGTCAGGCCGTTTGAAGGCGTAGACGAGCGCGCCCAGGGAGTACAGCAGGCCGCCGACGACCAACAGCACCACCACCGAGGTGGGGGAGCGCTCGGCGAACTGCGGCATCCAGAACACCGCGGCCCAGCCGAGCGCGATGTAGACCGGGACGTAGAGCCAGCGGGGGGCCTCCAGCCAGAACACCCTGAACGCCACGCCGAGCACTGCGCCGGACCACACCAGGGTCAGCAGCACCGTGGCGTCGCCGGCCTCCAGCAGCAGCACGCTGAACGCCGTGTACGACCCGGCGATCAGCAGGAAGATGTTGGAATGGTCGAAGCGTTTGAGCAGCATCTTCACTCGCGGCTGCCAGGTGCCGGTGTGGTAGACGGCGCTCACGCCGAACAGCAGCATCGCGCTCAGGATAAAGATCGCGCTGGCGACCTTGGCTCCCACGCCGGGCGACAGGGACACGAGCACGATGCCCGCGGCGACCGTCAACGGCAGGATGCCGGCGTGCAGCCAACCACGTAGCCGCGGCTTGATCTCCGCGGCCAGCTCGTGCAGCGTCTCACTGACGTCGTCGGACAACGACGAGACGTTGTCCCGGTGCGGGGTGTCCTGCGACGAGGAGACCCGGTCCTGCGGCACGTCGGTTTCCCATCGGAGCGTAAGCATACGATTACGAAGATCTTGGCGTAGGGCCGAAGCGCCTCGCTTCAACAGAGTAGCCTCACCTGCGAGGATGACGCGCTCACGTGCGCTCTCGGGCGGCTGGCCATCACCTGACAGTGAAGGGACGACGGACGTGCGATTGCGTGACCTCGCCTACGGGCTGTACGAGCGCCGCCTGCTCAGGGAGCTGCCGCCAGAACGTCGACCCGCACATGTGGGCGCCATCGTCGACGGCAACCGGCGTTGGGCCAAGTGGGCCGGCGCGGACGTGCAGGGCGGTTACCAGGCCGGTGCGGACAAGGTCGTCGAGTTCGTCCAGTGGTGCGACGAGCTCGACGTCGAGGTCGTGACCCTGTGGGTGCTGTCCACGGACAACCTCGGTCGTCCGGTCGATGACCTGACCCCCCTGCTCGGGGTGATCACCGACCTGGTCGACGTGCTCGCCGGGACGGCCCGCTGGCCGATCCGTCCGATGGGCGCACTGGACCTGCTGCCCTCGAGCACCGTCACCCGGCTCAAGACGGCGGCCGACACCACCGCTGACATCGACGGGATGACGGTCAACGTGGCGGTCGGGTACGGCGGCCGCCACGAGCTCGCCGACGCGGTGCGCTCCCTGCTCGTCGAGCACGCTGCCAAGGGGACGACGATCGAGGAGCTCGCCGAGCTGCTGGACGTCGACCACATCGCCGAGCACCTCTACACCAAGGGGCAGCCCGACCCGGACCTCGTCATCCGTACGTCCGGGGAGCAGCGGCTCTCCGGCTTCCTGCTGTGGCAGAGCGCGCACTCGGAGTTCTACTTCTGCGAGGCGTTGTGGCCGGACTTCCGCCGCGTCGACTTCCTGCGGGCGCTGCGCTCCTACGCCGCTCGGGAGCGGCGCTTCGGCCACTGAGGACCCCCGCCGTCAGCGGGGGCCCGAGCACCAGCGGAGCAGTACGCAACATTCACCGGGTGTTCTGGCGTGTCGAGGGGGGAGCCGTACGGCGCGGTCGTAGCGTCAGGGTTGACGGTCGGTGGGGAAGCCGGCCGTCTCGGGAGGCCCGCAAGTGCCAAGTGCAACGGACCAACGACATCGCCCCGCGAGGGCGGACGATCCGCTGCGTACGTCGGCGGCAGAAGGGGTCCGCACCCGGACCCGGTGGCTCGTTCCCGGTCCGTGCTCACACCAGGATCGGGCGCCGGGTGCGCGCGCCGTCCGTGAAGGAGACCGACCGTGGCTGCTCCCACCGGTACCACCGACTCCCGGCGCGACGACGGCGAATCGGCTGATGACGCCGTCCGCCGGACGTACGTGCTGGACACCAGCGTGCTGCTCGCCGACCCGCGGGCGATCCTGCGGTTCCACGAGCACGAGGTGGTGCTGCCCGTCGTCGTGATCACCGAGCTCGAGCGCAAGCGGGACCACCCCGAGCTCGGCTACTTCGCACGCTCGGCGCTGCGCTACCTGGACAACCTGCGCGTGCAGCACGGGCGGCTCGACGCGCCGGTCGCCATCGGGGACGACGGGGGCAGCCTCCGGGTCGAGCTCAACCACACCGACGCCGAGTCACTGCCCGCGGGGTTCCGCCTCGGCGACAACGACACCCGGATCCTCGCGGTGGCCCGCAACCTGTGGCTGGAAGGCCACGACGTCACCCTGGTCAGCAAGGACCTGCCGCTGCGAGTCAAGGCCAGTGCGGTCGGTCTGGTCGCCGAGGAGTACGAGGCCGAGCTGGTCGCGGAGTCCGGCTGGACCGGCATGACCGAGCTGGAGACGACCACCGCCGACGTCGACGACCTGTATTGCCACGGCGTCATCGACCTCGACGAGGCGCGTGACCTGCCCTGCCACACCGGGATGGTGCTGCTCAGCGACCGGGGCAGCGCACTGGGACGGGTGGGTCCGGACAAGCGGGTACGCCTGGTCCGCGGCGACCGCGAGGCGTTCGGCATCCGCGGGCGCTCCGCCGAGCAGCGGGTCGCGCTGGAGCTGCTGCTGGACCCCGAGGTCGGCATCGTCTCCCTCGGCGGACGGGCCGGCACGGGCAAGTCGGCGCTGGCGCTGTGCGCAGGTCTGGAGGCCGTGATGGAGCGCCGCCAGCCCAAGCGGGTGGTGGTCTTCCGCCCCCTGTTCGCCGTGGGCGGCCAGGAGCTCGGCTACCTGCCCGGCAGCGAGTCGGAGAAGATGGCGCCGTGGGCGCAAGCGGTCTTCGACACGCTGGGCGCGGTGTCCAGCAGCGACGTGATCGACGAGGTCATCGACCGCGGCATGCTCGAGGTGCTCCCGTTGACGCACATCCGCGGACGGTCCCTGCACGACGCGTACGTGATAGTCGACGAGGCGCAGTCGTTGGAGCGCAACGTCCTGCTCACCGTTCTGTCCCGGGTCGGGGCCAACTCCAAGGTCGTGCTCACCCATGACGTCGCCCAGCGTGACAACCTGCGGGTCGGCCGCCACGACGGTGTGGTGGCGGTGGTGGAGAAGCTCAAGGGCCACCCCCTGTTCGCCCACGTCACACTGACCCGCTCCGAGCGGTCCCCGATCGCGGCGCTGGTCACCGAGATGCTCGAGGACATCCAGCTGTAGCCCTCAGGGGTGCGAATTCCCTCGACTCCTGACAGGCTGCACCCAGGCGTACCAGGTGAACCGGAGGTGGATGGATGACGACCGCTGGCCAGACCACGGGTCCTGCGCCCGGGAAACAGACCTGGCAGGGGATCGGGGAACGGCTCCGCCGGCGCGCGGCCGTCGTGGCGGGGGCGGCGCTGGTCGCCGCCCCACTCGCCGCATGCGGCGCGTTCGGCGACGACTCCGGGCCACCGACGTTGACCTGGTACATCAACCCCGACGCCGGAGGGCAGGCCGAGATCGCCAGCCGCTGCACCGACGAGGCCGACGGTGCCTACACGATCGACACCTCGCTGCTGCCGCGCGACGCGACGTCTCAGCGCGAGCAGCTGGTCCGCCGGCTGGCCTCCAACGACAGCTCGATCGACCTCATGAGCATCGACCCGCCGTTCATCCCGGAGTTCGCCGAGGCCGGCTTCCTGGCTCCGGTGCCCGAAGAGCTCGCGGAGTCCAGCACCGAGGACATCGTCGAGTCGGCTCAAGAGGGGGCCATGTGGGACGACGAGCTGGTCACGGTGCCGTTCTGGGCCAACACCCAGCTGCTCTGGTAC
Source organism: Nocardioidaceae bacterium (assembly GCA_013696745.1). Taxonomy (GTDB): domain Bacteria; phylum Actinomycetota; class Actinomycetes; order Propionibacteriales; family Nocardioidaceae; genus JACCXZ01. The sequence goes on from JACCXZ010000193.1 coordinate 21,511, forward strand.
CGCAAGTCCGCGGTCGAGGACGCCGGGCTGGATCTCGAGGAGCCGGTCACCTGGCAGCAGGTCCTCGAGGCCGCTCGCGAATCCGGCAGCACCGTCGCCGTGCAGGGCACGCTCGCGGAGTCGCTGACCGTGTGGGCCAACGCGCTGATCGAGTCCGCCGGCGGGGAGATCCTGCCCGACCCTGACGTCGACCCCGAGGATCTGGACGTCCAGCTCGACACCGAGGCCGGCCGGCTCGCGGCGACCATCATGCGCGAGGTGACCGAGGACTCCGAGATCGCCGGCAGCGCCGTGACCACCGCGGACGAGGATGCTTCGAACGTCCTGTTCATGGGCGACTCAGGTGGCTTCATGGTCAACTACCCGTTCGTCTACGCCGCCGTGCGCGCCACGTTGGACGCGGCCAAGGAGGCCGGTGACCAGGAGGGTGCGCGAGCGGCTCAGGAGCAGCTCGACGACATCGGCTGGGGCATCTATCCCCGCACGGTCGAGGGCGAGGAGGCGGCTCCGCCGTACGGTGGGATCAACTTGGGCGTCGGCGCCTTCAGCGAACATGTCGATCTGTCCTACGACGCGATCGCCTGCATCGTCACCGAGGAGAACCAGGCGTACTACTTCGTCAGCAACGGCAATCCGCCGGCGAAGAACGCGGCGTACGACGACGAGGAGGTCCGCGAGCTGTACCCGATGGCGCCGGTCATCCGGGAGTCGCTGGACCTGGCGGCACCGCGGCCGCAGACGCCGTACTACAGCGAGGTGTCCGGAGGGCTCCAGCGGATCTGGCACCCGACGACGGCGCTGGACCCTGAGGTCGACCCGGCCGAGGCGGAGGACCTCATCACTGCCGTGCTGCGCAAGGAGGCCCTGCTGTGAGCACCGCCAGTCATCGGGCGTCCTCGAAGAAGAGCACGATCAGCGACCGTTCCCGCTCCGAGCGCAAGCTCGGCTGGATGCTTGCCGGTCCTGCCTTCGGGGTGATGATGTTGGTCACCGCCTACCCGATCCTGCAGGCCTTCTACGACTCCCTGTTCGACAACCGGCTCACCGACCCCGGCAACAAGGCGTTCGTCGGTTTGAGCAACTACCTGATGATCCTCGGCGACTCGCTGTGGTGGCAGGCGTTCGGGTTCACGATGCTCATCACAGTCTTCACGGTGGTCATCGAGCTGGTCCTCGGCTTCGGCTTGGCGCTGGTCATGCACCGCGCGGTCAGCGGGCTGCGACCGCTGCTGCGGACCGTCATCCTGATCCCGTACGCGATCATCACCGTCGTGTCGGCCTTCGCCTGGCAGTACGCCTTCGCGCTCGAGTCCGGGTTCGTGCAGTCCTGGCTCGCATGGCTGCCCGGGATCAGCGAGAACACGAATCCTTTCGACAACTTCTGGGGGTCCTTCCTGGTGATCTCCATGTCGGAGATCTGGAAGACCACCCCCTTCATCTCGCTGCTGCTGCTGGCCGGACTCGCCCAGGTGCCCGAGGTGCTGCAGGAGGCTGCCAAGGTCGACGGCGCCACCCGATGGCAGCGGCTATGGCGGGTCACGATCCCGAACATGAAGGCCGCGATCATGGTGGCCGTGCTGTTCCGGGCGCTGGACGCGTTCCGCATCTTCGACAACGTGTTCATCATGACCGCGGGCGCCAACGGCACCGAGACCGTGTCGTTCCTGGCGTACAGGCAGTCGATCAGCCGGCTGGAGATCGGGCTCGGTTCGGCCCTGTCGGTGCTGCTGTTCCTGTCCGTGGTGATCATCAGCTTCATCTTCATCAAGGGTTTCAGAGTCGATCTCTCGCAGAGCAGGGGGGACACCTGATGAGCACGCTGAGCACGCGTGAGCGGGTGCTGTGGATCCTGGGCGCACTGGTGGTGGTGCTGTACGCGCTGCTGCCCGTCGCCTGGATCGTGTCGCTGTCGTTCAAGCCGGCGGCCGACCTGTCCAACAAGTCGTTCCTGCCGACGAACTGGACCGGGGGCAACTACACGTTGCTGTTCGACATGAGTGACACCGGTGCTGGCCAGCTGTTCCTCACCGCATTGCGCAACTCGCTCGGCATCTGCCTGATCGCGACGTTCATCGCCGTGGTGCTGGCCACCTTCTGTGCCTATGCCATCGCGCGGCTGGACTTCCCGGGCAAGAAGCTGATCCTGTCCTCGGCACTGGCCGTCGCGATCTTCCCGGTGGTCTCGATCGTGACACCGCTGTTCAACCTGTGGCGCTCCATCGGCCTGTACGACACCTGGCCGGGCGTGATCATCCCGTACCTGTCGCTGACGCTGCCGCTGAGCATCTGGACCCTGTCGGCGTTCTTCCGCGAGATCCCGTGGGAGATGGAACAGGCCGCTCAGGTCGACGGAGCCACGTCGTGGCAGGCATTCCGTAAGGTGATCGTGCCGCTGGCCATGCCCGGGGTGTTCACCACCGCGATCATCGCCTTCTTCATCGCCTGGAACGATTTCGTCTACGGCATCTCGTTGACCTCCACCGAGAGGGCACGCCCGGTCCCGGCCGCGCTCTCCTCGTTCACCGGAGCCTCGCAGTTCGAGGACCCGACCGGCGGCATCGCGGCGGCGTCGGTCCTGGTGACGATCCCCGTGGTCGTGCTCGTCCTGCTGTTCCAGCGCCGGATCGTCGCCGGCCTCACCAACGGCGCCGTCAAGGGCTGACCCCTCGGGGGCTGACAAGGAGAAACCCACATGGCATCCATCGAGCTGAAGAACATCGTCAAGAAGTACGGGGACGGCTTCGCCGCGGTCAACGACGTGAGCATCGACATCGCCGACGGCGAGTTCGTCATCCTGGTCGGCCCGTCGGGCTGTGGGAAGTCGACGCTGCTGCGGATGATCGTCGGGCTGGAGGACATCACCACCGGAGAGATGGTCATCGGCGGTGAACGGGTCAACGACAAGGCTCCGCGCGACCGCAACCTGGCGATGGTGTTCCAGAACTACGCGCTCTACCCGCACCTGTCGGTGTACGAGAACATCGCCTTCCCGATGCGCCTGGGCAAGAACGTGGACGAGGAGGACCTCGACCGCCGGGTGCGCGAGGCGTCGACGACGCTCGACCTCGACGAGCACCTCGAGCGCAAGCCGGCCAACCTTTCCGGTGGCCAGCGTCAGCGGGTCGCGATGGGGCGGGCGATCGTCCGCGACGCGCAGGCGTTCCTGTTCGACGAGCCGCTGTCCAACCTCGACGCCAAGCTGCGCGGGCAGATGCGCACCGAGATCTCCCGACTGCAGAAGAAGCTCGGGATCACCACCGTGTACGTGACGCACGACCAGACCGAGGCGATGACCCTGGGCGACCGGGTCGCCGTGCTCAAGCGGGGGAACCTCGAGCAGCTCGCGACCCCGCGCGAGCTGTACGAGCAGCCGGTCAACCTGTTCGTCGCCGGGTTCATCGGGTCGCCCCCGATGAACTTCATGCCGGCCAACGTCAACGGCGACAGCCTCGAGCTGCCGTTCGTCACGGTGCCGCTGTCGCCCGAGCTCGCCGAGAAGGTCAAGGGCAACGACATTCTCATCGCGGGCGTGCGACCCGAGCACTTCGAGGACTCCAGCCTGGTCGACGACGATGCCAAGGGTGTGCGGTTCACCGCCCCGGTCGACGTCATCGAGTGGATGGGCAACGAGCAGTACGCGTACCTGCCCTTCGAGGCGCCCCGAGAGGTGGCCGACAAGCTCAAAGAGCTCGAGGCCGACCTCGACGGCGAGTCCATGCGTACCCAGATCGTGGTCTCCCTGGATGCGGCCAGCCGAGTGACCTCGGGTGAGGACGCCGAGCTGTTCATGCAGACCGACCGGATGCACCTGTTCGTCCCGGAGACCGGGGACAACCTCACCCGCGAGGTGGAGACGGTCCAGGCGTAGAGTGACCTGGCCCACACCTTCCAACCACGGACCGTCCGGCACGTACCTGCCGGTTTGAAGGGAACGATCAGTCATGGCACAGGTCATCTACGACAAGGCATCGTGCGTCTATCCCGGCGCGGAGTCGCCAGCGGTGGACGAGTTCAGCCTCGAGATCTCCGACGGCGAGTTCATGGTCTTCGTCGGCCCCTCGGGGTGCGGCAAGTCCACGTCCCTGCGCATGCTCGCCGGCCTGGAAGAGGTCAGCTCCGGCACCATCACCATCGGCGAGCGCGACGTCACGACGATGCCGCCCAAGGACCGCGACATCGCCATGGTGTTCCAGAACTACGCGCTGTACCCGCACATGAGTGTCGCCGACAACATGGGCTTCTCGCTCAAGATGGCCGGCATCGGCAAGGACGAGCGCGCGAAGCGGGTCAAGGACGCCGCGGAGCTGCTCGGGCTCGAGGACTACCTCGACCGCAAGCCCAAGGCCCTGTCCGGCGGTCAGCGCCAGCGGGTCGCCATGGGTCGGGCCATCGTCCGTGAGCCGCAGGTCTTCCTGATGGACGAGCCACTGTCCAACCTGGACGCCAAGCTGCGGGTGTCCACGCGGGCCCAGATCGCGTCGCTGCAGCGCCGGTTGGGCATCACCACCGTGTACGTCACGCACGACCAGGTCGAGGCCATGACGATGGGCGACCGGGTCGCGGTGCTCAAGGACGGGCTGCTCCAGCAGGTCGACACCCCCCTGAACCTGTATGACACCCCGAAGAACGCGTTCGTCGCCGGTTTCATCGGGTCCCCGGCGATGAACATGTTCACCGGAAAGGTCGACGCCGACGGGATCAAGGTCGGGTCCATGACGGTGTCGCTCACGCCGGATGCGCGTACTGCACTGGGTTCGGAGAAGCAGGTCACGGTCGGCATCCGTCCGGAGGCGTTCAATTCGGCGGGTTCCGGGGAGTCCGGCCTCGAGGTCGAGGTGGAGGTCGTGGAGGAGCTCGGTGCGGACGCGTTCGTCTACGCCAGCCTGACCGCCGAATCGGGTCTCGAGGACTCGGCGGGCACCACGGTGGTCTCCCGGCACGAGGCCCGCTCGGTGCCGGCCCGAGGCGCCACCCTGACCCTGTGCGCAGACGCCAACAAGGTGCACCTGTTCTCCCAGGAGTCCGGCGACCGGATCGTCAACTGAACTGATCCCAGGCAGGTGTGGTAGGCAACGGTGGGTCAGATCACGATAAGGTAACGAAACGCCTGGTATGTCATGTATTCATTGACCTTGTCGCGTCGGTGGCGTGATCTGACGTCTCACACTGTCGGCCCGTGATCCGGGCCTGCCCTCGGAAGGTCATCCCCTTGTCCCACGCACCAGTGCGTGCGCGCGTACGGAATCGTCTCGTCGTCTCCACCCTTGCCCTCGGCGTCTTTGCCGCGGGTCTCGGAGCGACCGCGACCTCCGGCGCCGCCACCGACATGCCCAGCCAGGCCCCTGCGGCCCCCGCCGGCAACTACATCGTCCTGTTGGACGCTGCCCCGGCCGTGGCCTACGACGGCGGCATCGCCGGCTACCGCGCCACCGCGCCGGCAGCCGGCGACCGCTTCGACGCCGACACCCGCGCCGCCGAACGCTACGTCAACCTGCTCGAGGACCACCAGGACGCGGTCGCGGCCACGGTCGACGCCGAGCCGTTCTACCACTACACGGCCAGCCTCAACGGCTTCGCCGCCGAGCTCTCTGCCGCCGATGTCCGCCGGCTGGAGGCCCGCCGCGACGTCACCGCCGTCGTGCGGGACGAGAAGCGTGAGCTGGACACGGTCAACACGCCCAGGTTCCTGGGGCTCAGTGGTGTCCTCGGCCTGTGGCGTCGTCTCGGGGGCCCGGACAGCAGCAACGGCGCCGGCAAGGGTGTCGTGGTCGGCATCGTCGACTCCGGTATCGACTCCGACAGCAAGTCCTTCGGGCAGGTCAGCAGCGAGCCCCCCGAGTCCTGGACCGGCACCTGTGACACTGGCGACGGCAGCTACAGCTGCAACAACAAGCTGATCGGCGGGCACTACTACACCGCCGGCCAGGGTGGCGACGACGCCATCTGGGAGGGCGAGTACCTCTCCCCCGAAGACTTCGGCGGCCACGGGACGCACACCGCCTCCACCGCTGCCGGCAAGAGCGGCGTCGACGTGAACGTCGAGGGAATCGACTTCGGTACCGCGTCCGGGATGGCGCCGGCGGCCAAGGTCTCCTCCTACAAGGTCTGCTGGTCCGCCTCGGAGTCCACCTCGGACGGCTGCTTCAGCAGCGACTCGGCGGCCGCGATCGACCAGGCCGTCACCGACGGCGTCGACGTGATCAACTACTCGATCTCCGGTTCACTCACCACGACCATCGACATCGTCGAGGTCGCGTTCATGTACGCCGCCGACGGGGGCGTCTTCGTGGCCGCCTCGGCCGGCAACAGCGGTCCGGGCGCGTCGACGGTCGCCCACCCCAGCCCGTGGATCACCACGGTCGCGGCGACCACCCACACCCGCGACGAGTCCACGCTGGTGCTCGGCAACGGTGAGGAGTACGTCGGCGCCTCGGTGACCGATGGCATCGAGGACACCCCCATGGTGCTCGCGGTCGACGCTGCTGCCGTCGGAGCCGACCCGGAGGACGCCCAGCTGTGCCTGCCCGGCACTCTCGACCCCGCCGCGGTCGCCGGCAACATGGTCGTGTGTGACCGTGGCGTCAACGCCCGGGCCGAGAAGAGCCTGGTCGTCAGGGACGCTGGTGGCGTCGCCATGGTGCTGGTGAACGTCACGCCGAGCTCGCTGAACGGCGACCTGCACTACGTGCCCTCGGTGCACCTGCAGGACACCGACCGTCCCGACATCTACAGCTATGTCGAGACTGCCGAGGAGCCGACCGGCGCGATCCTCGCCGGTCAGGGCGACGGCTCCACCGCAGCGCCGCCGCCGGCGATCGCAGCCTTCTCCAGCCGCGGTCCGTCACTGTCCGCTGACGGTGACCTGCTCAAGCCGGACATCGCCGCCCCCGGCGTCGACGTGCTGGCCGCAGTGGCGCCGGAAGGCAACAACGGCCGCAACTTCGACTTCTACTCCGGTACGTCGATGTCGTCGCCGCACATCGCAGGACTCGCTGCGCTGGTCGCGCAGAAGCACCCGCGGTGGTCCCCGATGATGATCAAGTCGGCCATGATGACCACCGCGAGCAACCTGAGCGACGGTCGGGACCCGTTCGCCCAGGGTGCGGGCTTCGTCGAGCCGAACTCGTTCATGGACCCGGGCCTGGTGTTCGACAGCGACTTCAGCGACTGGGAGGACTTCCTCACCGGCCAGGGCCTGCCCCTGAGCGACAACCCGGTCGCGGCGTCGAACTTCAACGGTCCGTCCGTGGCGATCAACGACCTGGCCGGCAGGGAGACGGTGACCCGCAGGGTCACCAACGTCGACGACAAGGCTGCCACGTACCGCCTGACCCGCTCCGTGGGTCTGCCGGGGATCCGCTTCTCGATGTCGCCGGAGACCTTCAGGCTCCGGCCGGGTCGCTCCCGGGACATCGAGCTCACGTTCACCCGTGGCCCGAAGGCGCCGTACGACGACTACTCCAAGGGCTACCTGGCCCTCAAGGGCGACCGTGGTCACACGGTCCGCTTCCCGGTGGTCGTGAACCCGGCGCAGATCGCGGCGCCGGCGGAGGTGTCCTCCAGCCAGGACACGTTCACGTTCCGAGCCAAGTCGGGCGTCTCCGGCACGATCAAGGCCGGACGCAACGGCCTGGTGGCGGGCAACGAGAAGGATCGCACGGCGACGAACACCAACGCCGCCGGCTTCGATCCGGACGACCCGCGCAACCACCGGCAGAACGTCTTCATCGGTGGTCCTGCGGCCACCTTGCGGGTGGAGCTCG
>JACCXZ010000009.1 GCA_013696745.1 Nocardioidaceae bacterium
CCCTGGCGCTGGTATCCGTACGCCACTTGCCCGTGCGGCTTGCCTTGCTCGGCGCGCTCCAGGAACTTGCGGCGCAGCCGGCGAGAGGACTGCTCGACCTCGTGGCGGGCCACGCTGCCCTTGATCCGGGCTGTCAGGCGGCCTTGCGGGGTGCCGAGGTCGATCTCCCCACCGACAGACGCCAGCGCCACCGACCTCACGTCAGCGAGTGAAATGAAGTCCTCAAGCTCTGCAGGGGTCCGGGTCAGCCGGTCGACGTCCCAGACGACCAGCGCGGCGTACTCGCCACCCTGCAAGGCCTTTACCATCCGCTCGTACTCGGGGCGCTTCCGGCCGGTGCTGGCGCTGACGTCGTTGTCCACGAAGGTCTCCGCGACGGTCCAGCCGCGGCGTTCGGCCTCGCGGGTGCAGTCTTGGACCTGGCGGCCGACCCCGAGGGCTGACCCGTCGTCGCTTGAGATTCTGGCGTAGATGGCTGCGCGTATCGGTGGCATGGGACTAGAGTAGTACCTCTAACCGATGCTGACCGGGATCGCCACCCTCCCATCCTGGCGCCACCGCGGTGTGGGAGCGAGCATCACCCGGGCGCTGGTGAACGACGCAGTCACCGACGGTGCGCACACGGTCTTCCTGACGGCAGGTGACGACGCAGTGGCTCGTGTGTACGAGCGGGTCGGGTTCGTACCGGTCGGCACGGCGTGCGTCGCCGAGGCCGACTGAGCAGCCGAAACGCCCGGGATGCGTGCGACTTGAGTCTGCGCGGCGAACGAGGCACGGTGGGGGTTCCTGCATTCAACGGCAAAGGAGAGACACGTGCTCACCCTGACCGAGAACGCGAGCCACGTCGTGAAGTCCATCACCGAGCAGAGCACCGAAGTTGAGACCGCAGGCTTGCGGATCAGCACTTCGGGCGCCGAGCCGGGTGAGATGGGCTTGGAAGCAGCAGAGGGTCCACTGCCCGGTGACCAGGTGGTCGAGGAGGCCGGCGCCCGCATCTTCCTCGAGGAGAGTGCGGCGACCCTGCTCGACGACAAGACCTTGGACGCCATGGTGGACGAGTCGGGAACCGTGCAGTTCGCGGTGGCCCCCCAGGGCTGACCCCCGACCTCAGCAGACGCCCGCTGTTCCCTCGGGACGGCGGGCGTCTTCGCGTCCGGCGGCTGCCAACGTCGCGTCCAGCTCGGCTGCGGTGACGACCCGGTCGGCCCGACCGCGCGTCCGTGCGACGAGGTCGGCGTTCGCCTGATCACTGCCGGTCGCCCACGCACGTGCGTCGGTGACGGACCTGCCGTACGCGTGATGACGGTCCACCAGGCGCCGCAGGCGTTCGGAGTCCTCGACGTCGACGTACCAGCAGACGTCGAGCAGCGGCCGGACGCCGGCCCAGGCGCCCTCGTCCACCAGCAGGTAGTTGCCCTCGGTCACCACCAGCGGCACGCTGCCCGGCACCGTGATGGCGTCGGGAACCGGGGCATCAGCGACGCGGTCGAAGTCCGGGGCGTGCACGGTGCCGCCACTGCGCAGGCGGTTCAGCGCCACGACGTACACCCTGGCATCGAACGTGTCCGGTGCGCCCTTGCGGTTCCGCCGGCCCAGTCGTACCAGCTCCTCGTTCAGCAGGTGGAAGCCGTCCATACCGACCAGGACAGCACACGGGCCGAGCAAGGCGACCAGGGCGCGAGCCAGCGTCGACTTGCCCGCGCCGGGCGGACCGGTGATGCCGAGGATTCGGCGCGGCCCCGTGGCAAGCACCCGTGCCTCGCCCAGCAGGTCACTCACCACGGCATGCTGTCACAATCGTGCCGGCGGCCCGCCCCGCCGGGCACTCGACCCGGCCCGTCGGGCACTCCCCATGGCATGTTGTCACTGCCCATGGGACGCAACCCGTGGGCAGTGCGGTTTCCCAGGGGACCCTGGTAAACCGCAGCCCCAGCTCAGGTGACTCGGTTGAGCGAGGAGGCGACGGCCTTGAGCGAGGCGGTGACGATGTTGGCATCCAGACCGACACCCCACACGATGTCCTCGTCGATCTCGCACTCGACGTAGGCCGCAGCCATCGCGTCGCCGCCCGACGACAGCGCGTGTTCGGCGTAGTCCAGTACCCGCACGTGGTGGCCGATGCTCGAGAGCGCGTCGCAGAACGCGGCGATCGGACCGTTGCCGCGACCGGACAGCTCCGTGCGCTCGCCGCCCACGTACACGACGACGTCGAGCCTGTCGTCCTGGCCGGCGGCTGAGGAGGTGTGCACCGAGTTGAGCGCCAGGGGCGTGTCCCGCTCGAGATACTCGCGGCGGAAGAACTCCCATATCTCGTCCGAGCCGACCTCGCCGCCCTCGTCGTCGGTGAACTGCTGCACGATCCGGCTGAACTCGATCTGCAGACGGCGCGGCAGGTCGAGCATGTGCTCGGCCTTCATGATGTACGCGACCCCTCCCTTGCCGGACTGGCTGTTCACCCGGATGACCGCCTCGTACGACCGGCCCACGTCGTGCGGGTCGATCGGCAGGTACGGTGCCTTCCACGGGTGCTCGGCGACGGTGTGTCCGGCTGCCGCCGCCTTCTGCTCGAGCGCCTCCAGGCCCTTCTTGATCGCGTCCTGGTGAGAACCGGAGAACGCCGTGTAGACCAGGTCGCCAGCGTACGGGTGACGCGGGTGCACCGGGAGTCCGGTGCAGTACTCGACGGTGCGGCGTACCTCGTCGATGTCGGAGAAGTCGATTTGCGGGTCGATGCCCTGGCTGTAGAGATTCATGCCCAGGGTGACCAGATCGACATTGCCGGTGCGCTCACCGTGACCGAACAGACACCCCTCGACCCGGTCCGCACCGGCCATCAAAGCCAGCTCGGTGGCAGCGACCGCGGTGCCGCGGTCGTTGTGCGGGTGCAACGAGACGACCGCGTGGTCACGCCCAGGCAGCTGTCGGCCGAACCACTCGATCTGATCGGCATAGACGTTGGGCGTACACATCTCGACGGTGGCCGGCAGGTTGAGGATGATCTCGCGGTGCCGGCCGGGCTGCCAGACGTCCATCACCGCCGCGCAGACGTCGACGGCGAACTCCAGCTCGGTGTCGGTGAAGATCTCCGGCGAGTACTGGTAGCCGAAACGAGTGCCCTCGAGGTGCTCGTCGGCATACTTCATGACGAGCTCGGTGCCGCGTACGGCGATCGCTCGGCACTCGTCGCGCCCGACACCGAAGACCACGCGGCGAAACAGCGGCGCCGTCGCGTTGTAGAGATGGACGTTGGCGTCCTGCGCCCCCACCAGGGACTGGACCGTGCGCTCGATGAGGTCTTCGCGGGCCTGAGTCAGCACCGAGATCGTGACGTCGTCGGGGACCAGCCCGGTCTCGATCAGCTCGCGGACGAAGGCGAAGTCGGTCTCGCTGGCCGAGGGGAAGCCGACCTCGATCTCCTTGTAGCCCATCTGCACGAGCAGCTCGAACATCCGCTTCTTGCGGCCGGGGGTCATCGGGTCGATCAGGGCCTGGTTGCCGTCCCGCAGGTCGGTGGACAGCCACCGTGGCGCGCTGGTGAGGGTCCGGTTCGGCCAGGTGCGGTCGGGGAGGCCGACTGGCGGGAACGCGGCGTACCTGCCGTACGGCATCGGGCTGGGCTGTTGGGGATGGATCGCCATGGTGCTGCTTCTCCTCGCGGGGGTGCGTCAGGGGCACGACTGGCCGGCACGCACGAACTCCGCGGCGAGGGGCGGCCTGTCAGAGGGCCTCGCCGCGGCTGCGAAGGAGGAGCGCCACGAAAGACATCGCACACAGGCTACTCCACCGGCTCTGACCCGCCCCGCTGAGGGTAGAGAACGTGCGACGACACGCCGGCGTGTCACGCCAGATGTCTACCGCCACGGGTTGGATGAGCGGGTCGGCATGCGGCACCTACACTCGACGGGAGCACCAGGTCAGGAGCCTGATCCGTACGACCGTCTTGACGAAACGAGGCCGCTCGGTGAAGTCGCCGCTGTTGACCCTCGCAGCACGGGTGCTCGCGGGAAGCATCGTCATCGTCCTGCTGGGCTCCGGCTGCACCAGCTCCTCCAACCTCACCGCGGCTGACGACGACCCACCGGCCGACAAGACCGACAGCGCCCCGACCCAGGAGTCCGACAGCGAGCCCAGCGACATCCCGACCGAGGAACCGACCGAGGAACTGAGCCAACCCGAGCCTGCACCTCCGCCGTCGCGCACGCGTCCAGCGGCCGGGGGCTGCGTGCAGCTGACCAGGTCCGACGTGTTCGTCGAGGCGCTGGTCGGCCTCCCGGAACCGAGCAGGTGCCGAGGAGCCACCGGCCAGTACGCCTCGGTGCGCGCCCTCACCCCGGCCATGCGCAGGGCGGCGAACAGCTCCGACGCCAGCGCACTGTCGTCGCTCACGTCCGGGCGATGCCGCCGCGACGTGCTCGGCTGGCTGGACGCCGGCAACGAGGGCTTGGAGATCAGCCAGTTCCGCGTCCTGCCGAGCGTGCCGCTGCCCGACCAGGTGGCGGCCGGTGCCGGTTTCTTCGCCTGCACGACGTACGTCCTCAAGCGCCGGACCGCTCTGCTGGAGCTGACCCGGTCCACCGAGGGCGTCTTGGACACCCGACGAGGCCGTGGCTACGAGAGCTGCGCACGGGGGGCGATCACCAACGCCGGCAACGCGACCCAGGTGTGTTCCCTCAAGCACAACTGGCGCGCGGTCGCGGCCGCACGCATGGGCGAACCGGACGACACGTACCCCGGCAACCAGAGGCTGCGGACACGCATGCGGGGGATCTGCGAGGTCGCGGTGGGAAGCTACGTCGACACCACCGGGACCTACCAGTACGGCTACACCTGGCCCCCGCGTCGGACGTGGAGCGACGCTGACCGGTTCGGGTTGTGCTTCGCGAAGACCTCCGACTGAGCGCGCTCAGAACCCCAGGCGACGCAGTTGGCGTGGGTCGCGCTGCCACTCCTTGGCGACCTTGACCCGCAGGTCGAGATGCACCGGTGTCCCCAGCAGCTTCTCGATCTCCGTCCGAGAGGTGCTGCCGATGTGCTTCAGCCGACTGCCTTGGTGTCCGATGACGATGCCCTTCTGGCTGTCACGCTCGACGTACAGGAACGCCCGCACGTCCAGCAGGGGTCGCTCCTCGGAGCGGTCGGCTCGCGGCACCATCTCCTCGACGACCACCGCGATGGAGTGCGGAAGCTCGTCGCGCACACCCTCCAGCGCGGCCTCCCGGATGAGCTCGGCGACCAGGGTCTCCTCCGGCTCGTCAGTCAGGTCGCCCTCGGGGTAGAGAGTCGGCCCTTCCGGCAGCATCCCGATGAGCAGGTCGCGCAGCAGCTCGACCTGGTCGCCGCCGGTGGCCGACACCGGCACCACCTCGCGCCACGGCAACCCGAGCTGCTCGCCCAGCGCACCGATCCCGCTGAGGTGCTCGGCCAGGCGGTCCGAGGTCACCAGGTCGGTCTTGGTCGCGATGGCCACAGCGGGCTTGCGCCGGATCTTGGCGACCTCGGAGACCAGATAGCGGTCACCGGGTCCGATCCGCTCGTCGGAGGGAAGGCAGATGCCGACGATGTCGACTGTCGACCAGGTGCTGCGCACCAGGTCGTTGAGGCGTTCACCGAGCAGCGTGCGCGGGCGGTGCAGCCCCGGCGTGTCCACGAGGACGAGCTGGCCGTCGGGCCGGTGCACGAGCCCGCGCACGGCGTGCCGGGTGGTCTGCGGCTTGGAGGAGGTGATGGCGATCTTGGCGCCGACGAGCGCATTGGTCAGCGTCGACTTGCCCGCGTTGGGACGTCCGACGAAGCAGGCGAACCCCGATCGGTGAAGGGCCTCACCCACGGTCAGGCCTGCAGGGTCGTACGCAGGACGCCGTCCGAGTCGGCCACGAGCACCATGACGTCGGCCTTCGCGGCGTCCCGTACGACAGTGACGTCGAGGGGACCATCGGCGTCGGTGACCACGGCTACGGCCTCGAGCCCGGCGGCGCCGGAGGACACCGCCATCGCGACTGCGGTCTGCAGGGCACTGAGCTGCAGAGAGGCCAGCTGCACCGTCGTCGCGACGTAGGTCCGCCCGTCGACATCTCGTACGGCCGCACCCTCCAGGGCTTCGTTGCGGACCCGGCTGGCGCATGCGAGCGTCACGAGCTTGGCATCCTCGTCGTCGAGCTTCAGATCGTCGGACATGGGCTAAGGCTAGCCCCGTGCGGGCGACCTCGGCCACGACCACCTGGGGCGCGGCTCAGGCCGGGACGGCGCGATCCTCGAGGTTCTCCCGCGTGTCGGGCCGGCGAACGAGCACGGTACCCACCCGGTTGCGCCGTCCGGTGGGCGCCTCGGCCTGCAGCAGCAGCCCCTCGACCTCGACCTCGCTGCCTGGGATCGGCACCTTCCCCAGGTGCTTGGCCATGAAGCCCCCGACCGAGTCCACGTCCTCGTCGTCGAGCTCGAGCCCGAACAGGTCACCGAGATCGTCCACCGCGAACCGCGAGCTCACCCGTACGGCGCCGTCCGCCAGCTGCTCGACGGCGTCCGGCTCCACGTCGTACTCGTCGGTGATCTCCCCCACGATCTCCTCCAGGATGTCCTCGATGGTGACCATGCCGGCCGTGCCGCCGTACTCGTCGACCACCACCGCCACGTGGGTGCGGCTGGCTTGCATCTCCTGCATCAATGCCACGACCGGCTTGGAATCGGGCACGAAGAGGCAGCCGCGGACGAGCGATTCAACCCGCTCTGTCGTCTCGGCTTCATGGTTGTCGAAGACGCGCTTGGTGACGTCCTTGAGGTACGCCATGCCGATGACGTCGTCGAGGTTCTCGCCGGTCACCGGGATGCGCGAGAAACCGCTGCGCAAGGCCAAGGACATCGTCTGGCGCAGTGTCTTGTGCTTCTCGATGAAGACCATGTCGGGGCGCGGGACCATGACCTCACGCACGATCGTGTCGCCGAGCTCAAACACCGAGTGCAACATCTCGCGCTCACCGGACTCGATGAGCATCGACTCCTCGGCCAGGTCGACCATCTCGCGCAGCTCGGCCTCCGACGAGAAGGGTCCCTGCCGGAATCCCTTGCCTGGGGTCAGGGCGTTGCCGAACAGGATCAGCAACCGGGGCACCGGGCCCAGGACGCGAGTCAGCGCGATGACCGTTCCCGCCGACAGCAGCGCCACCCGCTCGGCGTGCTGCCGGCCCACGGTGCGCGGAGCCACCCCGATCGCGACGTAGGACACGACCACCATGACACCGGCGGCGAGGAGCACCCGCTGCCAGGTGCCGCCGAACGCGTCGGCGACGACCAGGGCCACCAACACGATCGAGGTGGTTTCGGCGACCATGCGCAGGAGCAGCACCGTGTTGAGGTAGCGCGCGGGATCGTCGGTGATGCGCTGCAGGCGTGGCGCCCCGGGGCGCTGCTCGGTGACCAGCTCAGCGGCTCGTGCCCGGGAGAAGGAGGACAGCGCCGCGTCGGCCGAGGCGAAGAAGCCGGCGATCAGGGACAACACCACCGCGGCGGCGAGCATCCACAGGTCGCCGCTCATGGCAGCACTCCGGGTCGCGCGTCGGCGGGAGCGACGACGCCGGCATCCAGAAGCTCGTCGCCGCCGCTGACGCCGTGCCACTCCGCGAGCAACCTGGCCTGCAGGGCGAACATCACCCGGTGAGCCTCGGGCTCGGCATGGTCGTAGCCCAGCAGGTGCAGGAGCCCGTGGGTGGTCAGCAGCCTGATCTCGTCGATCGCATCGTGCCCGGCCTGATCAGCCTGACGTCCGGCCACGGCCGGGCACAGGGCGATGTCCCCGAGGTAACCCTCCGGCGGGTCCTCGCCGTCGCGCCCCGGCTCGAGCTCGTCCATCGGGAAGGACAGGACGTCGGTCGGCCCGTCCTGACCCATCCAGTGTCGATTCAAGGTGGCGATGGTGTCCTCGTCGACCAGTCGTAGACACATCTCGGTGGCCGGGTGCAGACGCATCCGTTGCATGACGAACCGCGACAGCTTCGTCAGCTCGACGACGTCCACCTCGGTGCCCGACTCGTTGAGCACCTCGACACTCATGCCCGCACTCCCGGTCAGGCGCCGGACCGGCGCGGGCCGGTCGACGGTGCCGACGTAGTGGTCGACTGCTGCTCGACGTCGTACTTCTCGTACGCGGCGACGATGCGCCCGACAAGCTTGTGGCGGACGACGTCCTGGCCGGTGAGCCGGATGAACTCGACGTCCCTGACGCCCTCCAGGATCCCCTCGACCACACGCAGGCCGCTGTGGGTGCCCGAGGGCAGGTCGACCTGGGTGACGTCGCCGGTCACGATCATGCTCGAACCGAAGCCGAGCCGGGTCAGGAACATCTTCATCTGCTCGGGCGAGGTGTTTTGCGCCTCGTCGAGCACGATGAACGCGTCGTTGAGGGTGCGCCCGCGCATGTACGCCAGCGGCGCGACCTCGATGGTGCCGGCAGCCAGCAGCTTGGGCACCAGCTCCGGGTCGAGCATGTCGTGCAGCGCGTCGTACAGCGGACGCAGGTACGGGTCGATCTTCTCGCTCAGCGTGCCGGGCAGGAAACCGAGTCGCTCGCCGGCCTCGACCGCCGGGCGGGTCAGGATGATCCGGTTGACCTCCTTGGCCTGCAGCGCCTGCACGGCCTTGGCCATCGCAAGGTATGTCTTGCCGGTCCCCGCCGGACCGATGCCGAACACGATCGTGTGTTGGTCGATGGCGTCGACGTAGCGCTTCTGGTTCAGCGTCTTGGGCCGGATGGTGCGCCCGCGGTTGGACAGGATGTTCAGGCTGAGGACCTCGGCGGGACGCTCCTTGGTCTCCTCCCGCAGGATCGAGATGGAGCGCTCGACGGTCTCGGGTGACATCCCTTGACCGGTCCGGATCATCGTGACCAGCTCGTCCAGCAAGCGCTCGACGAGAGCAGCCTCGGAGGGGGCACCAGCGATGCTGACGGTGTTGCCGCGGACGTGGACATCGGCGTCGAACTGTTGCTCGATGACCGCGAGGTTCGCGTCGCCGGGGCCGAGCAGCGCCACCATGGCGATGCTGTTCGGGATCGTGACCGTGTGCTGGGTGATGGGTTGCTCAGACATGGGCGCCCTGCCTAGCGGGCACGTCCTCCTGTGCTCGGCCGAAGTCGGTCGTCGCGCCGTGGGACGGCGGACCCGACCCATGGTACGCACGGGGTCGGGGTCGGCGCTGCATCGCGCACGGCCACGAGGTTCACCCGGGGGGCCAGCCCAGGTCGCGGCCGGCCAAGACGTGCGCGTGCGCGTGCGGGACGCTCTGACCGGCAGCGGCACCGGTGTTGAAGACCAGTCGGTACGCGTTGCCCATGCCGTCGAGCTCGGCGACGACCTGTACGGCGGCCAACAGCGCCACGGCCTCGTCGGGCGCGGCCGCGGTCAGCGCCCCGATGTCGGCGACGTGGCGGCGCGGGATCACCAGCACGTGCGTCGGGGCCTGGGGGTCGAGATCACGGAAGGCCAGGCTGTGATCGCTGCTGTGCACCACCTCGGCCGGCACCTCCCCCGCGACGATCGAGCAGAAGACGCAGTCGGGATCAGTCGTCATCGCCGTCATCATCTCTGGGCACTCCTCGTCCACCGGCGGCGGTGGCATCGCGTTCGGGTGTGCCGCCAACGTATCGCGCGAGCGATCCGCCGGTCGTACGTGTCAACCGGCGGTCGCGGTCGCGCGTGGTGTCAGCATGAGGCAAAGGCAGCTGATGACGCAGGCGACGGAGACGGGGGCCATGGGCGACCACTCGACCGGACCTCCGCCGAGCACGGCCGCGCTGTCCCGGGACCTGAGCTCCGACGAGGCGGTCAGCGCGCTGTACAGCGCCCACTACGTCGCGCTGGTACGCCTCGCGACCATGCTGCTGCACGACCAAGGGCGGGCCGAGGAGATCGTGCAGGATGCCTTCGTCAGCGTGCACGGGCGTTGGTGGCGGTTGAGGGAGCCGGACAAGGCCGTCTCGTACCTGCGCACCGCCGTCGTCAACCGCGCCCGCTCGGAGCTGCGGCACCGCAAGGTCGCCGCTAAGCACGAGCCCGACCCGCCCGGCGCCGGCGCCAGCGCCGAGTCGCACGTGCTGGCCCGGGCCCAACGCGGGGCGATGCTCGCCGCGCTCGACGGCCTGTCCGGCCGGCAGCGCGAGGTGCTGATCCTGCGCTACTACCTGGACCTGTCGGAGTCCGACATCGCCGCCACCCTGCGGATCAGTCGCGGCGCGGTCAAGAGCCACAGTTCACGCGGCCTCGCCGCCCTCCGTACGACCTGGGAGCACTGACATGTCTGATCGAACCGAGGACGCCTTGCGCGACGCCCTGCGCAACCGTGGCGAGGAGATCCGCCCCATCCCGGCGCTACCGGGCATCCTGCACCGCGCGGGTCGCTCGCGATCACCATCGCGACGTTGGGCGCCGGCTGTGGGCATCGGGATTGCCTCGGTCGGCCTGGTGGCCGGCGCCGTGGTGGTCGTGGGCGGCACGGGCGGTGGTCCGTCACCAGCTCCGGCTCCCCCCGTGGCAGGGGACCCGGTGCCGGACGACGACGGGGTCGGCGAGTCGCGCGGCGAATCGGTGGCGGTCGAGCCGGGCAGCGAGATCCCGATGGCGATCTACTCCTCCGGCAGCGATGTCGGTGCACCGTTCGGCGACGTCTTCGCCGGCGAGTTCCCCATCACCTCCTCCGGCAACGTGGGTGTCGACGCAGTGAACGCGCTGCTGCAGCACCAGTCCGCGCGCCCGGAGGTGTTCTGCAACCTGTGGTCGGGTCTCCGCGAGACCCCGCAGCCGGTCACCCGGGTGACGTCAGTGACCCACACGGACGGGGTGGTCACTGTCGACCTCGGCCGCGACGTCACAGATCCGTTCCCGGGCGCCGACCCGGTGTGCCCAGTGGGTCCGCAGCTGCAGCAACTGGTGCACACGGTCACCTCCGCTCTGCGTACCGACGACCCAGTGCTCGTGACGGTCAACGGCGAGCCGGCCGACGCGGTGTTCGGCGAGCCAGTTGACGGACCGGTCGAGCCCGACATGTCGGTCCTGGCCGGCATTCGCCCCGAAACGCCGCAACAGGGGGCGGTGTTCTCCGGGCCGGTCACCGTCACCGGCGAGTCGGACACGTTTGAGGCCAACGTCGTGGTGCGGGCCTATCAGGACGGTCGGCAGGTCGCCCAGGACATTGGTGACGGCGGCGGCTACGGCGAGTTCGCGCCGTACGAGCTGACGCTACGGGGCCTGGAGCCCGGGGAGTACACGCTCAAGACCTTCACGGGCAACGCAGCCAGCGGCCCCGAGGCGTACGCGGAGATCATGTATCCCGTCTACACCGACATCACGGTGGAGTGACCCGGCAGCCCTGGCGCGTCGACTTCCGAGTTGATGGCCACCGGCCGCAAGATCAGTGACCCGCGGATCGGATCTCGGCGCGTCGGGCATCCCCGTGAATGGGCGAGGGGGTCCCCTGTGCCTCAGGTCCGCCACGGTGGACATCGTCGCTCAATCCGGGCTCAGCCCCACCGGGCCGTACGCGACAGCAGCGCCGCGCACGCCGCCACACCAGCCGTGGAGGTGCGCAGCACGGTGGGCCCCAGCCGTACTGGCTCCACTCCGAAGGCCGCCAGCTCCTGCTCGCTGATACCGCCCTCGGGGCCGACCACGACGACCACGTCACCGGCCTCGGGCACCTCCAGCGAGTTCAGGGCCACCGTCGCGGCCTCGTGCAGCACCACCGCCAGGGCGGCATCGGTCAGCAGCGTGGCCAGGTCGGCGGTGGCGGCCAGCTCGGTGACCTCCGGTGTACGCGCGTGACGCGCCTGCTTGGCCGCCTCCCGAGCGGTCGAGCGCCACCGGGCCAGTGACTTCCCCGCCCGGTCGCCGCGCCACTGCACCACCGCGCGAGACGCCGACCAGGGCACGATCACGTCCGCTCCGACCTCCGTCACGGCCTGCACGGCCAGCTCCGCGCGCTGCCCCTTGGCCAACGCCTGGACGACGACCAGCCGCGGCGACGGCGGCGACTCTCGACTCACCGACACCACTTGCGCCTCGAGCGAGTCGCGGCCCACCGCTACGACCTCGCAGCACAGGCGCAAGCCCGTACCGTCGACCAGCTCGACCTGCTCCCCCACGCGGGTCCGACGCACCGTGACGGCGTGCCGCCCCTCGGGGCCCTCCAGGCGCACCCGTCCAGGATCCGGGCCCACCGGTGCCGGCAGCCAGTACACCGGCAGGGAGGTCATCAGCCCGAACCCGTCCGCCCAGGACCCATCAGCCCGGAATCCATCAGCGTTGGCCGAATGCGTCCTTGAGCCGGCCGAACATTCCCTTGTGGGCCGAGGACATCTGACCGTCCGGGTTCTCCTCGCGGCGCAGGGAGGCCAGCTGGCGCAGCAGGTTCTCCTGCGCGGCGTCCGGCTTGGTGGGCGTCTCGACGTGCACGTTGACTATCAGGTCGCCGCGTCCGACCCCCCGCAACCGGGGAACTCCGCGAGCCCGCAGCACCGTCCGCTCACCGGCCTGGGTGCCGGGCTTGATCTCCAGCGGGATGGACTTGTCGACGTCGGAGGCGCCGGTGTCGGCCTCCAGGGTGGGCAGGTCGAGCTGCATGCCCAGGGCGGCCGCGGTCATCGGCACCGTCACCTCGCACACCAGATCGTCACCGTCGCGTACGAAGAACTCGTGCGGGGCGACCTGGATCTCGACGTACAGGTCACCGGCCGGCCCTGCACCGGGCCCCACCTCGCCTTGGCCAGCCAACTGCACACGCGTGCCGGTGTCGACGCCGGGGGGGATCTTGACAGCGATCGTGCGGCGGGCGCGCACCCGGCCGTCGCCGCCGCACTCGTCACACGGATTCGGGATGACCGAGCCGAACCCGCGGCACGTCGGGCAGGGCCGCGCCGTGCGGATGTCACCCAGAAACGAGCGCTGCACCTGCTGCACCTCGCCGTGCCCGCGGCAGGTCTCGCACACGACCGGTTCGGAGTCGCCCCGCGCACCGGAGCCGTGACACGTGTCGCACACGACGGCTGTGTCGACTGTGAGGTCGCGAGCGGTTCCGAAGGCCGCGTCGGCGAGGTCCACGTCGAGGCGCAACAAGGCGTCCTTTCCGCGCTGCATCCGCGAGCGTGGGCCGCGCTGAGTGCCCTGGCCGAAGAACGCGTCCATGATGTCGGTGAAGCTGAAGCCCTGGCCGAAGCCGGCGCCCTGGCCACCACCGCTGCCCAGTGGATCGCCGCCGAGATCGAACACCCGGCGCTTCTGCGGGTCCGACAAGACCTCGTACGCCGACGTGACGACCTTGAACCTCTCCTGGGTCTGCGGGTCGGGGTTCACGTCGGGATGGAGCTGGCGAGCCAACCGCCGGTAAGCCTTCTTGATCTCCTCCGGGGTCGCGTTGCGGCCGACGCCGAGAGTCTCGTAGTAGTCCTGGCTCATGCCTGCCTTGTCTCGTTCGGGGTGCGTGCGCGGGAAGGATCGGGACGGATGTCAGCCGTCGGAAAGCCGTTGGCTGACGTAACGCGCGACGGCCCGTACCGATGCCATCGTGCCCGGGTAGTCCATCCGGGTCGGACCGACCACCCCCAAGGTGCCAAGGGCGTCGACGTCGCTGCCGTACCTGCTGGAGACGATCGCCGTACGGGTGAGGTCCTCGTGCGGAACCTCACTGCCGATCCGCACAGTCACCAGGCTCGGACTGGTCGCCTCACCGAGCAGCTGCAGCAGCACCACGTGCTCCTCCAACGCCTCGAGCATCGGGCGGATCGAGCGATCGAAGTCGTCACCGAAGCGGGTGAGGTTGGCCGTGCCACCGATCGCCACGCGCTCGTCGGAACGTTCGTCGGTGAACGCCTCCATGAGGGCCCCGGTGATCGTGTGGACCACCGGGCGGTCGTTGACCGCGAACGTCTGAGGAATCTCGGCGAGCTTGGTCACGCCGTCAACCAGTCGCTCGCCGATGCACACGGTGTTGATGCGTGCACGCAAGTCACCCAGGAGCGCATCACCGGCCGCCACAGAAGTCTCGACGACCCGCTGCTCAACCCGACCGGTGCTGGTGATGAGCACGAGGAGCAGCCGGGTGGGGCCCAGGCTGACGAGCTCGACGTGACGCACCGTGGAGCGTGTGAGTGACGGGTACTGCACGATGGCGACCTGGCGAGTCAGCTGCGCGAGCATCCGGACGCTGCGCTGCACCACGTCGTCCAGGTCCACAGCACCGTCGAGAAAGGTCGTGATGGCACGGCGCTCGGCGCTGCTGAGCGGCTGCACCCCGGCCAGCCGATCGACGAAGAGCCGGTACCCCTTGTCGGTCGGAATCCGCCCTGCGCTGGTGTGCGGCTGGGCGATGAAGCCCTCCTCCTCCAGCGCTGCCATGTCGTTGCGCACCGTGGCCGGTGACACCCCGAGCTGGTGCCGGTCGACCAGTGCCCTGGAACCCACCGGCTCGCGGGTGTCCACGTAGTCCTCGACGATCGCACGGAGCACCGACAGCTTGCGTTCGTCGAGCATCGGTCCTCCTTCGCGGGGTCGGGGCGCAGTTGGCACTCACCCTGGATGAGTGCCAGTCTACGACGCGTGGCCCCCTCCGACATTCTGCCCGGCTGGATCGAGGTCGCGGACCGCTGCTTCATCGGCCGTCACCAACCGTACGACGTCAACAGCGCCGTGATCGTGGGCGGCGAGGGCGTGCTGGTCGTGGACACCCGAGCCAGCCTGACTCAGGGCCGCGAGCTCGCCGAGCAGGTACGCCGGCTGAGCTCTCTGCCGGTCAGTGTCGTCGTCAACACCCACAGCCACTTCGACCACTGGTTCGGCAACGGAGCGTTCCCCGATGTGCCGCTGGTCGGCCACGAGTCGCTGCTCACCGACCTGGCTGCGGCCACCGAGCGCGGCAAGCGTGAATACCCTGCTGACGACGTGGCCTCCACCGATCCGGTCCCGGTCGACACCACCTTCTCCTCCGTCTGGGCTTCCGAGCTCGGCGATCGGTACGTCGAGGTAGTCCACCTCGGTCGGGGCCACACCGCCGGGGACGTGCTCGTCCGGGTGCCGGACGCAGACCTGGTGTGCGCAGGCGACCTGATCGAGTCGTCGGGCCCGCCGAGCTACGGTGTCGACTGCTACCCGCTGGAGTGGGGCGCCACACTGCAGCAGGTGAGCAGCCTGATCGGCACCGGCACGGTGGTCGTGCCCGGGCACGGACCGCCGGTCGACAAGGCGTTCGTGCTCGAGCAGCGCCTCGACATCGTCGACGTCGGCGAGCAGATCCGGGCGCTGACGCACGCGCGGGTGCCGGTCGGCGATGCACTGGCGCAGGGGCAGTGGCCGTTCCCCGCCGAGGGGCTGCACGACGCAGTGCGCCGCGGGTACGAGCACACGACCGATTGATCGGGTCAGCCAGAGTCACCGCTCAGGCTGTGGAGTCGCCTGCGCCCGCCTGCACCACGCTGCCCGGTAGGCGCAAAGGGCACAGCCAGGTGTCCTTGGCCACCTCGCGGGCCCTGCTGCTCGACGACGAGGACCACATCCGCAGCCCGGGAGCAACGCCGTCGTACTGGCGCTCGTGGAGACGAGCCTGGCGTTCGCCGGGCAGAGACCAGAGGGAAGACGGGCGCAGACCGACCTGAGCCTGGTCGTAGGCTTGAGTCATGACCGCTGCCGGTCCCACAGGGCAGCCCCTGCCGTACCGAGAACTCGGCGCGCACCTACCAGTCGGTCTACCGAGGCGCCAGCGGGGAAGAGACTCCCGTAAGCGTCCTCGCATGCC
>JACCXZ010000021.1 GCA_013696745.1 Nocardioidaceae bacterium
ATCCAGTACTCCTGTGATCGAGAGGCACCCTCATGCGAACCCCGCTCACCCGCCGCCGTGCCGTCGCGCTCCTGGCGGCCGCTGCCGTCGCCCTCGGCGTCGGCACGTTGACCCGTCCGACGGAAGCCGCCCCAGCGACCGGGCGACCCGACATGTCGGCACCACAGCGATCCGCCGACCATCCGGCCCTCATCGTCGCCGACGGCGAAGCGCCGTGGGCCCGGGTCATCGACACTCGTCAGCGGCGCGTGTCTGGGACCTTCCCGCTGACGTCCACCGCAAGCGTCTACACCGGCTCAACCGGGCAGTACGGCTACGCCGTCCAGGCCGATGGCAACTGGACCAGCGTCATCGACACCGCTGCGCGCGTGCCGACGATGCTGGGCAACGGCATCGGCGGGCAGCGTCCCATCCACTTCACCGCTCACGAGGGTCAGGTCGCGATCTTCCACGACGAGTCCGGCTCGGCCACCGTCGTCGACGAGTCCACTCTGGACCGGCCGCACCCGCGCTCATGGACCTTCGAAACCGAGCGCGAGCACCACGGAGTCGCGGTGCCGATGGGGCGGCTCGTCCTGCTGAGCATGCCCAACCCGGCCGACGAGGAGGACGGGCTACCGATCGGAGTGGAGGCGCGGACGATCCGCGACCGTGTCGTCCAGCGGTTCCCCGACTGCGCAGGGCTGCACGGTGAGGCGAGCAGCGGCGACCTCGTCGTCTTCGGTTGTGAGGACGGCGTGCTCGTGCTGGAGAGGCACGGCGGCCATTTCGACAGCGACTTCATCGCCGAGCCCGAGGACGCCGGGGACAATCGGGTCGGCACCGTGCGGGCGGCTGACGGGGTCCCCTTCATGCTCGGCAACTGGGGTTCCGAGGGGCTGGTGCGCATCGACCCGGCTGACGACGCACTGACCCCGATCGAGCTGTCACTGACGGTGCGGTCGTTCGACCTACACCCCTCCCGCGGCGGCACCGCGATCGTGCTCACCACCAACGGTCAGCTGCATGCGGTTGACGCCGAGACCGGCGCGGTGCTGGCTTCGAGCACTGTGGTCCCGGAGTTCGGCACCTCGGGCGCACGACCGGCACTCGCCGTCAGCGACAAGTTCGCCTACGTGAGCGACCCGCGGACGGGCAGGGTTGCCGAGGTGTCACTGCCCGACCTCAAGGTCACGGGCCGGATCCGCGTGGGCGGTGCGCCGTCCTCGATCGCCGTGGTCCACCGCTGATCGACGCGTCCGGCGTTCCACCCCCCGCCTCCCCGGCCCGGGCCAGCTGCGCGAGGTAGGGCTGCGGATCGTCCGTGGACGGTAGAATCGGGCCGATCGTTCACTGCGAACCAGGTGGGACGTGACGTTGAGGGGAGAGTGGGGAGTCGTGTCTGAGCAAGCGGTCTTCGCGGGCGAGGGCGGCTTCTGCAGGCCAGTCGCTGTTCCTCCGGACCTTGCCGCGTTGCACGGTCCACGCCACGGGCTGGTGAGCCTGCCTTTGAGCGTCTACGCATCCGGCGCTGGACCCGAGCGCCGGTTCGACGTGGACGAGGACGACCAGCTGGTCGGTCTGTACGAGGTCGTGCTCAGCGACGCGAACACCGTGGAGGAGGTCTGCTCGCTCGTCGACGGCGAGCAACTGCGCCGCCTGTGGCCGCGCCTCTGGCTCCCCGGATACGTCCGTAGGGCGTGGTCGGTGCACTTCCCGGTGAGCGCGGCGGCGCGGTAGGTGGCACTCGACCCCACGACGTGGACCTCTTCACCCCGGTCCCAGGTGAGGTCCCCGTCGTCGCGGCCGCTCTGGTGCGCGAGCTGAGGCGGCTGGGGTACGACGCGCACGGGATCAGGAGCAGCGACACGTTCGCACGCGTCGAAGTACGGGACGACCAGCAGCGCGGCGTGCTCGTCGAGCTGGGGCAGGACTCGCGGATGCGAGCTCCGGTCACGCTGGCCTTCGGGCCGGTGCTGCATCCGGATGAGGTGGCCGCGTCAAAGACTCTCGCGTTGTTCAGCCGGGCGCTAGCCCGTGACTTGGTCGACATCGACGTGCTGCTACAGCGCTACGGCCGCGATGAACTCCTCGCGCTGGCGACCGAGAAAGATCCAGGCTTCGTCAGGGACGTGTTCGCGGCGGCGCTCGGTGTGG
>JACCXZ010000031.1 GCA_013696745.1 Nocardioidaceae bacterium
GGACCGGGAGGTGTTCGCGCTCCTGCGCAGCCTCAGCGACGTCATCCTGGTCGGTGCCGGCACCGCCCGCGCGGAGCGCTACCGGCCGGTCCGTCCGCACGAGGTCGACGTCGCCCTGCGGCGGCAGCTGCGGCTGGGGCCGGTGCCACCGCTGGCTGTCGTGAGTGGCCGGCTCGATCTGCCCGACCATCTGCTCGACGCCGGCGAGGGCGCACCGCGCACGATCGTGGTGACCACCGCGGCTGCTCCGGCGGACCGGCGGGACCGGATCGCCGAGCGCGCCGAGGTGGTGGTGGCCGGCGACCGGACGCTCGACCTCGGGGTGCTGATGCGGTCGCTGGCCGAGCGGGGGCTCACCCGCGTGCTCGCCGAGGGCGGCCCGTCGTTGGCCGCGGCACTTGCCGCGGGCGGCCACCTGGACGACCTGTGCCTGACCCTGCGCGCGCAGCTCGTGGCCGGTGACGGGGCACGCGTGCTGCACGGCGACGCCATGGTTCCCGGGCTGGAGCTCGACCTGGGCCACGTGCTCGCGGACGGGTCCGACCTGTTCCTACGCTGGACCACAGCAGACCAGTCCACCACCGAGCGGAGCTGAGCATGCAGCTGCCCGTCGCGTTCCCGATCATCCCAATGCTGGCCAGCACCGCGGCCCGGATCCCCCCCGCCGACTCCATCGACGGGGGGCTGGCGTACGAGCCGAAGTGGGACGGCTTTCGCGCGATCGTCTTCCGGGACGGGGACGAGGTGGTCATCGGCTCGCGAAAGGAGAAGCCACTGACCCGCTACTTCCCCGACATCGTGCAGGCCGCGCTCGACCAGCTGCCCTCCCGCTGCGTCCTGGACGGCGAGATCGTCGTCGCCACGCGTACCGCGGACGGCGTGGACCGGTTGGACTTCGAGCGTCTGCTCGAACGGATCCACCCGGCCGATTCGCGGGTACGCCGGCTCAGTGTTGAGACGCCGGCCTCGTTCGTCGGCTTCGACCTGCTCGCCTTGGGTGACGAGTCGTATCTCCAGCGTCCCTTCCAGCAGCGCCGCGCAGCCCTGGAGGAGGCGCTCGCCGACTGCGTCGCGCCCGTGCACCTGACCGCGATCACCGACGACGACGCCGTGGCGGCTGACTGGTTCTCCCAGTTCGAGGGCGCCGGACTCGACGGTGTCCTCGCCAAAGCCAAGCGGCTGCCCTACCTGCCCGGTGAACGCGCCATGATCAAGGTCAAGCACGCGCGTACGGCCGACGTCGTGCTGGCCGGTTACCGGCGGCACAAGGCGTCGACGACGAAGGCGCCGCTGCTCGGCTCGATGATCCTCGGACTGTTCGACGACGAGAGCACGCTGCACCAGGTGGGGGTGGCCGCATCCTTCAAGTCGGCCGTCCGGGCCTCGCTGGTCGAGGAACTGGCCGACCTCGTGGTGGACCCCTCCGAGCACCCGTGGGGCGCGCACGAAGCCGTCCCCAACCGCTGGAACGCCGGCAAGGACAGGTCCTACGTGCATCTGCGCCCGTCCCGAGTGCTGGAGGTCGGCTACGACCACATGGAGGGCGTCCGCTTCCGGCACACGACGCAGTTCAAGCGCTGGCGTCCTGACCGGGAACCCGGCTCGTGCACGTTCGCCCAGCTCGAGGAACCGGTGTCGTACGACCTGGCTCAGGTGTGGGCGGGCGGCACGCCGTAGAGTCGCGGCCATGTACGACGTGGTCCTGCTGATCGAGCGCAACCTGACCCTGCTCGACGCCGAGCAGGTGACCGGCCTGCACCACGACATCGACGACAGCGTGACGTACCACGTCCTGCTGCCCATGGAGGAGCTGAGCGGGCGTCTGCACACCTCGATGGGCTCCATGCTGGACCCCGGTGGGCCCGGAGCCAGCGCGCCGGTGGACCCGGAGATGGTCCAGCGGGTGAACGAGGACGCACGCGCTCAGGTCGAGGCCGGACTGGCCCGTAGCGTCGCGCTGCTGACCAGCACCGGTCACGAGGTCCACGGCACCCTCGTGACCGACGATCCGATCGACGCGCTCACCCGGCACGTCACCGAGGTCGGCGCCGCCGAGGCCATCGTGCTGACCGAACCGCACACGGTTGCGGAGTTCTTCCACCTCGACTGGACCTCGCGGGCGCGCCGGCAACTTGACGTCCCCGTGCTGCACCTGCTCGAGCACGAGACGTTCGAGGAGCAGGGCCGCGGTGGTGGCGAGGGCTCCTCCGGCCTCTGAGCACACCGTCTCGTCCGCGACAGCTCGTCCGTGGTAGCGACCTCAACCCCGCCTGCACGTCCCGACGCACGACCGAAGTGAGGAGCACGATGGAGGCCTGGCCCGGTACGGCCTATCCCTTGGGAGCCAGCTACGACGGGGCGGGGACGAACTTCGCCCTCTTCTCCGAGGTGGCGCAGCGCGTGGAGCTCTGCCTGTTCGACCCGGACGGCAGTGAGATCCGCGTGCCGATGACCGAACGCGATGCACTGGTGTGGCACACCTACCTGCCCCGCGTCAGCCCGGGACAGCGCTACGGCTTTCGCGTCCACGGGCCCTACGACCCGTCGGCGGGGCACCGTTGTGACCCCAGCAAGTTGCTGATGGACCCTTATGCGAAGGCTGTCGACGGTCAGATCGACTGGGCCCAGGCGTGTTTCTCCTACGACTTCGAGGACCGCGGGCAGCGCAACACCGATGACTCGGCTCCGCACAGCATGAAGTCGGTGGTGGTCAACCCGTACTTCGACTGGCAGGAGGACCGCCTGCCCCGCATCCCCTACCACGAGAGCGTCATCTACGAGGCGCACGTCAAGGGCATGACCCGGATGCATCCCGACATCCCCGAGGAGATCCGCGGGTCGTACGCCGCGATCGGCCATCCGGTGATGATCGAGCACCTCACCTCACTCGGCATCACCGCGATCGAGCTGATGCCGGTGCACCAGTTCGTCAACGACTCGACGCTGGTCGACAAGGGGCTGTCCAACTACTGGGGTTACAACACGATCGGATTCTTCGCACCGCACAACGCCTACAGCTCCTCCGGTCAGGCCGGCCAGCAGGTGCTGGAGTTCAAGGCGATGGTGCGCGAGCTGCACCGTGCCGGCATCGAAGTCATCCTCGACGTCGTCTACAACCACACGGCCGAGGGCAACCACCTTGGGCCCACGCTGGCCTTCCGTGGCATTGACAACGCGTCGTACTACCGTCTGGTCGACGAGGACCCGGCGCACTACTACGACACGACCGGCACCGGCAACACGCTGCTCATGCGTAACCCGTACGTGCTGCAGCTGATCATGGACTCCTTGCGCTACTGGGTCACCGAGATGCACGTCGACGGCTTCCGCTTCGACCTCGCCGCCAGCCTGGCGCGCCAGTTCCACGAGGTCGACCGGCTGAGCGCCTTCTTCGACCTGGTGCACCAGGACCCGGTCATCTCGCAGGTCAAGCTCATCGCCGAGCCGTGGGACGTGGGCCCGGGCGGCTACCACGTGGGCAACTTCCCGCCACAGTGGACGGAGTGGAACGGCCGCTACCGCGACCTGGTGCGCGACTACTGGCGCGGTGAGCCCAGCTCGACCGGTGAGTTCGCCGAACGGCTGACCGGGTCCAGCGACCTGTACCAGGACGACGGGCGCGCTCCGTACGCCTCGATCAACTTCGTCACCGCGCACGACGGCTTCACCATGGCCGACCTCGTGTCGTACAACGACAAGCACAACGGGGCCAACGGCGAGGGCAACAACGACGGCGAGAGCCACAACCGCTCGTGGAACTGCGGCGTCGAGGGGCCCACTGACGACCTGGTCGTGCTGGGTCTGCGTGCCCGCCAGCACCGCAACCTGCTCACGACGATGCTGCTGAGCCAGGGCGTCCCGATGATCCTGCACGGCGACGAGCTGGGCCGCACCCAGCAGGGCAACAACAACGTGTACTGCCAGGACTCCGAACTGTCCTGGATCGACTGGAAGAACGTCGACGAGAACCTGCTCGGCTTCACCCGCGAGCTGGTAGCACTGCGCAACGAGCACCCGGTGTTCCGGCGCCGCCAGTACTTCTCCGGCAAGGAGGGGGCGGACGGAATCCCGGACATCGCCTGGCTGCGTCCGGACGGGACACCGATGGATGCCGACGACTGGCAGGCACCGTCGGTCGGTCCGCTGACTGTGTTCCTCAACGGCGACGCGATATCCGAGCACGGTTCGCGCGGCGACAAGATCACCGACGACTCGTTCCTGCTGCTCTTCAACCCGTCGTGGAAGGACGCCCACATCATGTTGCCCGGCGCCCAGCACGGCTGGACCTGGGAACCGGTGCTCGACACCGCCCGTGCACCGGGCGAGGAGAGCAACGGTCGCAGGTCCCTGAAGGCCGGCAGGCGTCGGACCACCAAGGCCCGTTCGGTGGCCGTGTTCCGGCGGGCCTGACATGCTGACCGGCTCCACGTACCGGTTGCAGCTGCACGCGGCCTTCGGCTTCTCCGCGGCCAGCGGCCAGGTGCCCTACCTCGCGTCGCTGGGGGTCACGCACCTCTACCTGTCCCCGATCCTGCAGGCCGCAACCGGCTCCGTGCACGGGTACGACGTGGTCGACCACTCCCGGGTGTCCCGCGACCTCGGTGGGCTGGCGGAGCTGGAAGCGCTGGCGGACACCGCCCACGCGCACGGGCTCGGGATCATCGTGGACATGGTGCCCAACCACATGACGCTGGCTCGGCCGATGCACCTCAACGTGCAGCTGTGGGACGTCCTGCGGCACGGACGCGACTCGGCGTACGCTCACTGGTTCGACGTCGACTGGGACCATCTGGACGGTCGGTTCGGCCTCCCCGTGCTCGGTGGCCTCGTCGAGGAGCTGGTCGACGCCGGGGAGCTGACCCTGGACCGGCATGACGGCGCCCAGGTCGTCCGGTACCACGACCAGGTGTTCCCGGTGGCGCCCGGCACCGAGACCGACGACGTCACCGACGTCCTCGACGCCCAGCACTACGAGCTGGACAGCTGGCAGAACAAGGCGTACGTGCTCAACTACCGACGCTTCTTCGACGTGGACGACCTGGTCGCCGTCCGGGTGGAGGTTCCCGACGTCTTCGAGGCCACCCACCGGGTGCTGGTGGACCTGCACCGGCGCGGCGTGATCAACGGCTTGCGCATCGACCACGTCGACGGGCTGGCCGATCCCGAGGGCTACCTCGAGCAGCTGCGTGACGCCACCGGCGGAGCCTGGGTCGTGGTGGAGAAGATCCTGGAGGGCGACGAGCTGCTGCCCACGTCGTGGGCGACCGCTGGGAGCACAGGCTACGACGCGGTGAAGGCGATCACCCAGGCGCTGGTGCCCGACGTGGGCGAGGCGCTGACCGTCCGCTGGCTCGAGCTCGGTGGCGAGCCGGACCTGGCCACGGTCGAGGAAGCATCCAAGCGGGAGGTCGTGCAGCGGCTGTTCGGCCCGGAGGTCGACCGGCTGGTGCGCGTCACGATCGCCGCGGCCGGTGGGGCCGGGTCCGACAATGACCCGGAGCGGCTCGGCGAGGAGATCACCGAGCTGCTGGTGCACGTCGATGCCTACCGGGCGTACGTGCGTCCCGGGCACGACGTGGCCACCGACTCGGTGCAACGGATCCACCGGCTGTGCGAGCGCGCGAGCAGGGCACGCCCCGACATGGCCGAGACGTTCGAGCAGCTGCGTCGGATGCTGCTCGACAGCCACCCGAGCACCGAGGCCGGGGCCGAGCTCGTCGTACGGTTCGGGCAGACCTGCGGGCCGGTCATGGCCAAAGGGGTCGAGGACACGACGTTCTACCGCTGGCACCGGCTGGTCGCGCTCAACGAGGTCGGCGGCGACCCGTCCCTGCTCGACCGTCCCGCCACAGATGCCCTGCACCGGTGGGCGCAGCAGCAGGCGGCCGACCACCCGTACGCCCTGACCACGTTGTCGACGCACGACACCAAGCGCAGCGACGACGTCCGCTCCCGGCTGCTCGCGCTGGCCGAGGACCTCGACGGCTGGGACTCCGCATGGGCGTCGGTGCGGGCCGCAGCAGGTCGCCACCGGGTCGACCTGCCCACGGCGTACCTGCTGGTGCAGACCCTGCTCGGCGCGTGGCCGCTGGACGAGGAACGCCTGGTCGACTACCTCCGCAAGGCTGTGCGCGAGGCCAAGCAACACACCACCTGGACCGAGGTCGACGACGACTACGAGTCCCGGGTGTTCGCGTTGTGCCGCCAGTGCCTCCTCCCACCGGTGGCGACGGAGGTCGAGCGCGTCCTGGCGGTGGCTTCAGCGCAGATCCGGGCCACGACGCTGGCCAGCACGCTGCTCCAGCTGACCCTGCCCGGTGTGCCCGACACCTACCAAGGCACCGAGCTGGTCGATCTGTCGCTGGTCGATCCGGACAATCGGCGCCCCGTCGACTACGCCGACCGTATGGCCCGCCTGCAGCGCCTTGATGCTGGTGCGGCACCGGTGGACCTGTCCGACGAGAAGCTGCTGGTGACCTCGAGGGCGCTACGTCTACGTCGGGAGCGACCCGAGGTGTTCAGTGGAACGTACGAGCCGGTGGCGTCCGCGTCGCCGCATGTCCTGGGGTTCGTGCGCGGCGACACGATCGCCACAGTGGTGACGCGGTGGCCCGGGCGGCTGGGGTCCTGGGGCGACGTGACCGTGGAGCTGCCCGGCACCTGGACCGACCTGCTCACCGGTGCCACGTTCAGCGACCGGCTGCGGTGCGCGGAGCTGTTCGACGCCCGGCCGGTCGCCCTGCTGGTGAAGGAGTCCCGATGAGGTTCCAGGTGTGGGCGCCGCGAGCGGACACCGGCGTCGACCTGGTGCTGGACGGGCGCAGCCGGCCGATGCGCCGCGAAGCAGGCGGCTGGTGGCGTACCGAGGAGGACGCCGAGGTCGGTGACCACTACGCGTTCGTCCTCGACGGTGGAGCAGCACGCCCCGACCCGCGTGCTCTGCGGCTGCCCGACGGTCCCGACGGTGCCGCCGAGGTGGTTGACCTGGACGCCCACGAATGGACCGACCAGGCCTGGCGCGGTGTGCATCTGGCCGGTTCGGTCATCTACGAGCTGCACGTGGGCACGTTCACCGACGGTGGGACTCTGCACTCGGCCATCGACCGGCTCGACCATCTCGTCGACCTCGGCGTCGACCTGGTCGAGGTGATGCCGTTGGCCACCTTCCCGGGTCGGTACGGGTGGGGGTACGACGGCGTCGGCCTGTACGCCGTGCACGAGCCGTACGGCGGCCCGGAGGCGTTCTGCGCGTTCGTCGACGCCTGCCATGCGCGCGGACTCGGGGTCTGCCTCGACGTCGTCTACAACCACCTCGGCCCGAGCGGCAACCACCTGTCGGCGTTCGGACCGTACTTCACCAGCCGGTACGCCACGCCGTGGGGCGACGCGCTCAACCTCGACGACACGGACAGCGACGAGGTCAGGGCGTTCATGATCGACAACGCCCTGATGTGGTTCCGCGACCTTCACGTCGACGCGCTGCGCCTGGACGCCGTGCACGCGCTGTTCGACGACCGGGCGGTGACGCTGCTGGAGGAGATGTCGGCCGAGGTGAGCGCGCTGGGCACCCGGCTGTCACGACCGCTGTGGCTGATCGCGGAGTCCGACCGCAACGACCCGCTGACCGTGACGCCGCGGGAAGCCGGCGGGTTGGGGCTGCATGCCCAGTGGGCCGACGACGTGCACCACGCGCTGCACGCGCTGCTCACCGGGGAGACCCAGGGCTACTACTGCGACTTCGCGGAGCCGGGCGTGCTCAGCAAGGTCCTCGAGTCGGTGTTCCTGCACGACGGCACCTACTCCACCTTCCGGCGGCGCACCCACGGGCGCCCGGTGAACCGTACGACGACGCAGGGCTGGCGCTTCGTGATCTCGTTGCAGAACCACGACCAGGTCGGCAACCGGGCCACCGGTGACCGCCTGTCCGCGACCCTGTCCCCCGGTCTGCTCGCGTGCGGCGCGGCTCTGCTGCTCACCGGTCCGGGCACCCCGATGCTGTTCATGGGCGAGGAATGGGGCGCGTCGACGCCCTGGCAGTACTTCACCGACCACACCGACCCGGACCTCGCCGCCGCGGTCCGCAAGGGCCGCCGCGACGAATTCGCCTCGCACGGCTGGAAGCGCGACCAGGTCCCCGACCCGCAGGCCGACCGTACCGCCGAGCAGTCACGCCTCGCCTGGGACGAGCTGACCGACGAGCCGCACCGTCGGGTGCTGGCGTGGTACCGGGACCTGATCGCGCTGCGCCACCGGGCCCACGACCTCGTCGACCCCCGGCTGGACCGGGTCCGCATCGAACACGACGAGGACGCCCGGACCGTCCTGGTGCACCGGGGACGCCACCTCGTCGCGGTCAACCTCGGCGCGGCGTCGGCGCAGCTGAGCCTGGGGACGCCCGCGTCGGTGCTCCTGGCCTGGGACGAATCGGGCACCCGGATCGACGGCGACACCCTGCTGCTGCCGGGTGAGTCCGCGACCGTGCTCGTCGCCGGCTGACCGCACGACCTCGAGGGTCAGACGCGCTCGAGGTCGACCTGGGCAACGACGGTCGGCGGCTCCCCCGAGGGGGCGGCGACAACCCAGGAGTCCCCGTCGAGCGCACCGCACGGCCGCAGCGGGATGCCCTCGGTGGCGACGCACGCCAAGGCCAAGACACCCTCGCTCGCCATCGCGACGACTTCCTCGGCCGGCTCCGACGAGCCGGGCTCGCCGGTCACAGCCCGGACCTGGAGCGCGTTCAGCAGGACCAGGGCGCGCGTGGATCCGGATCCGGCCGTCCGGTCAACCGCTCCGGCTGTGCGATAGCGCAGCTGCACCGTGCGTGCACCCTCGGCCAGGTCCACCCTCCGAGTCTGGTTGACAGACAGCATATCCGGTGCCCCCGGCAGAGCCAGGCCGTCGGCGCGGATCCGTACCCCGGACACCACCGGTGCGAACTCGCCGGTGCCGGCCGGCAGGTCGGGCAGAGTGAGCACCAGCTGACGGATCGGCTCGTCGCCGGCGGCGAGCCGCACCTCGGTTCGCACCGCACCGCTGGCCCTGACGTCGGCACGTACAAGCGTCCGGCGCGACGGGCCATCCGTCGACATGACGTCCTCGCGGTTCTCGCCGTTCGTCGTAGCGGTGGGGGAGGCAGGCTCCGTGGAGCGCAGTGCGGTCCACGTACCCAACCCCACCGCCAGGATGGCGAGAATGCTCAGCGAGACCATCGCCCATCTTCGCCGGCCGTTGCCGGGTTGCTCGTCCTGGTCGAACGCCCCGGCCCACAGCAGTGGGGCCTCTGAAGGCGCGGATGAAGTGTCCTGCGCCGGCTGCGCAGCGCTCTCGACGCTGTCGACACCTGGAGAGGACCTCGCCATGCGTGCGCGTACGGCCGCGGCCCGTTGCAGCTGCGCCTCCCGGGCTTGCACCCGCCGCCGCTCGCGCGCCGCCGCCGTCCGCGCCCGCGCCACGTCACGCGCCATCCGTTGCACCGGCCGCCGTGTCCGTTCCCCCTGCATCGACAGCACCCTTCCTGGAGCCCTCGCCGTCACCCGTTCCCTGCATTTCCCACCCGGGCCGGAATCCTTCTCTCCAACGGAGGGCGCGGACACAATGTATGTTTCTGAGTGTCGCATGCTCATTCTCTTCGCGCGTCCTGGCATTCACACAGCGTGCCTGCAAGTTTGCTCAAGCAGAGACTCGGAGTTGTTCATGACTAAGCCATCACGCATTGTCAGCGTGGGAATACTCAGCGCATTCTTCCTGCTGCCTGCGGTGGGCTCGGCATCGTCTGCTGCCCCGGCCGATAGTCAGGTCTTCATGGTCCAGGGCCTGCCAGGAGAGTCCGTCAGTGTCAGCGTGGACGGCGGCACCGAGCGAGAGCTCGCCGCCGGCACGGTATCGGACGGTGTCACCCTCGCGTCCGGCGAGCACGTGCTCAGCTTCACCGGGAAGGACACGGCGTGGAGGATGGACGTGGATGTCGACCTCCGTGCCGGCGGCAGTACGGATGTAGTGATCCACCGTCCCGCTTCACCGGACGGCGACCCGATAGTCACGACCTTCGAGAACCCGCGGGCACCGGTCACCAGTGACCGGGGACGCGTGCAGGTGGCGCACACCGCCACCGTCCCCCCTGCCGACATCGTTGTCGACGGTGACGTCGTGTTCGCCAACGTCGCCAACGGTGAGTTCGCGACGGCGGAGGTCCCCGCAGGGGTCCACGACGTCTCCATCGTGCCCACGGGTCAGACCGGGCCGGCACTGCTCGGACCAGTGGACCTCGAGGTGGAGCCGGCAACGCTGACCCGCGTGTACGCGATCGGACAGCCCGAAGGCAACAGCATGGACGTTGTGGTAGCTACGCTGCCGCTGTCGACGAACGGCTCGCAGGCACCTGAGCAGGTGAACACCGGTTCCGCCGGTCTGGTCTCCGACCGGTCGGCGTCCGCCGACTCCTGGACCCTCGGCTGGGCCGCCGCATTGGTCCCGGTCGTGGCCGGCCTCACCATCGGTGCGACGCTGCTGGCTCGACGTACTCGCACCGTGGTGACGTCACAGGAGACGACTGTGGGGAACCGCTACCGCCGTGTCTGACGACGTGCCGACGGAGCACCGGCACCGCGGCGGCCTGCGCCGCGGGCGGTTGCGCACCGCGATACTCGTGTCGGCGTTCGTCCTCATGGCGGGAGTGGTACTGGCGCTGGTGAGTGTCCAGGCAGGTCAACGCGACGAGCCCTCGGCAAGGCTGACCGCCTCGACCGATCCTTCCGACGGCCCCTCGAGTGAGCCCTCGGACGAACGCTCGAGCGAACCGTCGAACCCCGGCCCTGGCCCCACCTCCACCCCCACGCGATGGCGGACGACGGCACGGCCGGGCATCCCGGCCGGCATCACGAGCTCGAGGCAGCCGACGGCGATCCGGCTGCCTGACGGTGAGGAGATGGACGTCAGGAAAGCAACCACCGATGCCGAAGGAGAACTCGTGGTCCCCGACGACGTTGATGTCGCGGGGTGGTGGGACGGCGGCGCTCGCGTGAGCGACCCGTTCGGCACCATGGTCATCGCCGCTCACGTGGATTCAGAGATCCAGGGCCTCGGGCCGTTTTCCGCGCTCTTGTCGGCCGCTGAAGGCGATGCCGTCGAGGCGCTGACCCAGGAGGCGAATCAGACCTACGTCGTCTCCTCAGTCACGCGCATCCCTCGAGACTCCCTGACCGAGCGGGACGATCTCTTCACCAGCAGCGGGCCCCACCAGCTAGTGCTCCTCACCTGTGCGGGTGACTTCATCCCGCAGCAGGGCGGCTACCAGGATCTCGCGGTCGTGGTCGCCGAGCCGTTGGAGCGTACCTCCGGCTAGCGACGCGGGGTGTGACTCCGGTGACATGTAAGTCGACGACCTGCGAGACATCCACCATCCGCGAGTGGTGCACGACCGGGCTCGCCGCCAGCGGTCTGAGCCGCGATCGCGCCACTCGTGGACATGCTCATGCTGCAAGGCGGCGACCTTGGACACCGCCAGCATTCGTTGCCTGAGCGACCCAACCGCCTGCAGCTGACCCCCCGGCGAACTTCCGGTGGCGACACACTGACGGCCCGAGGGTCAGGCCAGCACGCCCAGCCGGTCCAGCAACGGATTGACGCCGTCGGCCGAGCACTGCAGCAGCCGGGACAGCGTGTCGATGTCCTCGCGGCGGAAAAAGACCTTCTCCTGGGCCTCACGCCGGCGACGCTGCTGGAGGATCTGCTCGGCGAACGCCCTGACTACCTCGGCGTCGGCACCCGGGCACTCCCGCAGTGCCGACCTGTTCAGGACGAGGGGCTCGATCACGTCACCGGGCATGTCGGCGATCTGGCGCAGCTGGGCGAGAGCGATCGAGCGCGCATCACGCCCGACGGGGGGCCGGGCAGCGCTGTCTGCACGCCTGTCCTTCTCCCCCAGAGCCTGCTCGGCGCGCACCCGCACCATCCGCAATCGGGCGCGTGCAGTCGACGTCGTGTCCCCGGGCCAGGGGTCGCGTTCACTGCTGGGCACGAACCGAGAATAGCCGCGTACGGACCGGCCCGACCGAAAGGTGCGAAGGACTACCATCAGTAGCGGTGACATCACGCACCGCGAATGGTGCGACACTAGTACGTCGCGGTCACGAACCTATCGAGTGACGGGTGCAGAGTGCTTCAATGACCGCACCGACGTAACTCGCAGCCAGGAGGTCGCTCATGCCCGAATTCATGGACGTTCACACCGGAATGACCGGCATTACTCCGGAGCAACTGAACGAGGCGCATCAGGCGGACCTGGCAATTCAGGACGACGAGCGGGTCAACTTCAAGCATGCATGGGCCGATCCTGGCAGTGGCACCGTCTTCTGCCTGTCGGAAGCACCGAATGCTGAAGCCGTGCAGCGCATCCACGAGCGGGCCGGCCACCCGGCGGACACGGTGTACGAGGTTCCCGTCCAGGCCTGAGCCTGACCGATGCACCGAGAGTGTGGGGAACTCTCCTAGAGCTGCGGGTTCGCCCGGCTGGGTTGCACCCGACTGGGCTCGCCCGGCATCTTCGGGGTGTCGACCGCCAAAGCGTTGTGCGACCCACGCCGTGACCTGCGATAACGCGGGTGCATGCCGAGCGTTGTGCGCCAAGTTATCCGGGCAGTTTCGTCCCTCCGAAGCTCAGGAGGACCACCATGAACACCACGACCACCGTCCACGCCATCGCCGACCTGATGCGGGATCTGCCCAAGCCCTGCGCCACGCTGCAGCAGGTCGAGGGATGGCTGAACCGGAAGCACGAGCTGCTCGGGCGGATCATCGTCGAGCAGGCCGCCCAGCAGGACCGCGAGACGGACGCCCGACGCCACGGGATCGAGATGGGTCGCCTCCTGGGACGCTGAGCGAGTCGCCAGGGTAGTGATCCTGCTCGTGAAACAACCGCAGTCACCACACG
>JACCXZ010000062.1 GCA_013696745.1 Nocardioidaceae bacterium
ACGACCAGCCGGTGGTCGTCGACTTCGCCGTGCACCGCGACGCGATGGTGTGGCCGATGGTCGCCGCCGGCACGAGCAACGACGCGATCCAGATCGCGCGCGACATGGCGCCCGACTTCGAGACGGATGACCTGACATGAGCCAGCACACGCTTTCGGTCCTGGTCGAGGACACCCCTGGTGCCCTGGCCCGGGTGTCGGGCCTGTTCTCGCGCCGGGGCTTCAACATCGAGTCGCTCGCCGTGGGGCCCACCGAGATCGTCGGTGTCTCGCGGATGACGATCGTCGTCAACGTTGACGCGTTGCCGCTGGAGCAGGTGACCAAGCAGCTCAACAAGCTGATCAACGTCCTCAAGATCGTGGAGCTCGACCCGTCGGACGCTGTCGAGCGCGAGCTGCTCCTGGTCAAGGTCAAGGCTGATGCCGCCACCCGCAGCCAGGTCATCGAGATCATCCAGCTCTTCCGGGCCAAGGCAGTCGACGTGGGACCGGACTCCATCACGATCGAGGTCACCGGCGACCCGGGAAAGCTCGCGGCGATCCTGCGGGTCCTCGAGCCGTTCGGCATCCGTGAGCTGGTCCAGTCGGGCAAGGTGGCCGTCGGCCGAGGTAGCCGATCGATCACCGACCGCACCCTGCGCCAGATGATCAGCGCCTCCTGAGACCCCGTTCAGCCAACTCATCCCTCTCGCGCAAGGAGAACCGACCCGTGGCGACCATGTACTACGACGACGACGCCGACCTGTCTCTGATCCAGGACCGGAACGTGGCCGTGCTCGGCTACGGCAGCCAGGGTCACGCGCACGCGCTGTCGCTGCGTGACTCCGGTGTGGACGTGCGGGTGGGTCTGCCCGAGGGCTCCGGGAGCCGTGCGAGGGCCGAGGCGCAGGGACTGGCCGTCCGCACGCCGTACGAGGCCTGTGAGGAGGCCGATCTGGTCGTCATGCTCACGCCGGACCACGTGCAACGACACGTCTACGCCGACGCCGTCGAGCCGAACCTGGTCGAAGGCGACGCGTTGTTCTTCTGCCACGGCTTCAACATCCGCTTCGGGTACATCGAGCCGCCCGCCTTCGTCGACGTGGCCATGGTGGCGCCGAAGGGACCCGGCCACCTGGTCCGTCGTGAGTACGTCGACGGTCGGGGCGTGCCGGTGCTCGTCGCGGTCGAGCAGGATCCCAGCGGTACGGCGTGGGAGCTCGCGCTGTCCTACGCCAAGGGGATCGGCGGGCTGCGCGCCGGTGGCATCCAGACCACGTTCACCGAAGAGACCGAGACCGACCTGTTCGGTGAGCAGACCGTGCTGTGCGGGGGTGTCTCCGAGCTCATCGTGAAGGGCTTCGAGACCCTGACCGATGCCGGCTACCAGCCCGAGGTCGCGTACTTCGAGTGCCTGCACGAGCTCAAGCTCATCGTCGACCTGATGTACGAGGGGGGCATCGCCAAGCAGCGCTGGAGCGTGTCCGACACCGCCGAGTACGGCGACTACGTCTCCGGCCCGCGTGTCATCGACGACTCGGTGAAGCAGCGCATGGGCGAGGTGCTCGAGGACATCTGCAACGGCTCGTTCGCGCAGCGCTTCATCGACGACCAGGACAACGGCGCGAAAGAGTTCAGGGCCTTGCGCGAGAAGGCAGCGGCCCATCCGATCGAGGCGGTTGGCAGGGATTTGCGTGGCATGATGGCCTGGGTCAAGAGCCACGACGACGACTACACTGAGGGCTCGTCGGCTCGTTGAGCCTGCCGCCTTCGACGACAACTACATCACACGGCCGGGGTGCCCTTCGGGGCTGAGATCACACCCGCCACCACCTGATCCGGTTCGTACCGGCGTAGGGAGCCGTCGATCGCCCCATGAGGCTCCCCGTGCCACCACCCGAGGGGAGCCTCATGAACGTCCAGACCGTCCAGGCAGCCGTACGCGAGCAGCGTCCGCTGGTGCAGTGCCTGACCAACTACGTGTCGATGGACATCGCGGCCAACGTGCTGCTCGCCGCCGGTGCGTCACCCGCGATGGTGCACGCCGAGGAGGAAGCCGCCGAGTTCGCCGGGCTCGCCGACGCGGTGTACGCCAACATCGGAACGCTGTCGCCGCCGTGGGTGGAGAGCATGCACGCGGCGGTGGCCGCGGCGCGCGAACGAGGTCGGCCGTGGGTCCTGGACCCGGTGGCCGTGGGGGCCACCGGCTACCGGACGTCGGTCGCGGTCGAGCTGTTCGCGCAGCGACCCACCGTGCTGCGGGCCAACGCCGGCGAGGTGCTGGCCCTCGCCGGGGCGGCCGGTGCCTCCCGCGGCGTCGACTCGACAGCGTCCTCCGACGATGCGGTCGAGCAGGCCCGGCGGCTGGCGCGCGACAGCGGTTGCGTGGTGGCGATGACGGGGGAGCGGGACGTGGTCACCGACGGGGACCGCGTCTCGATCGTGAGTGGCGGTGATGACCGGATGCCATTGATCACCGCGCTGGGCTGCTCGCTGTCTGCACTGGTCGCCGCGAGCTGTGCCGTGCACGAGGACGCGTTCGAGGCGGCGGTTGCCGCGTGCGCGCTGCTGGCCGTCGCCGGAGCGCGTGCGGGTGAGAGCGCGGTCGGGCCCGCGTCGCTGCGGACGGGGCTGATCGACGCGCTCGCCGTACTCACCTCGGAGGATCTGACCTCGTTCGCCGATGTCCGGGAC
Source organism: Nocardioidaceae bacterium (assembly GCA_013696745.1). Lineage (GTDB taxonomy): Bacteria > Actinomycetota > Actinomycetes > Propionibacteriales > Nocardioidaceae > JACCXZ01. Next base: position 2,673 of record JACCXZ010000062.1, read on the forward strand.
GTGTCGTGACTCCCGACCTGCGGGTCTACCTGGTGACTGGACCGGTCGGTCCTGGTCGGTCCCTGACCGAGGTGGTGCAGCAGGCAGTCGCTGGTGGCGTCACCTGCGTACAGCTTCGCGACAAGACCGCCGACCGGACGGGCCTGGTGGAACGAGCCCGCGGGCTCCTCGACGTGCTGGCACCGCACGGCGTCCCACTGCTCATCGACGACGACCCCTGGGCCGCACGCGACGCCGGGGCGAACGGCGTCCACGTCGGCCCGCACGACGTGTCGCCGTCGACGGCACGCGAGGTCGTCGGTCCTGGCCGGTTGGTGGGCTGGTCGATCGAGGATGTTGCCCAGCTCGACGAAGGGGCCGAGCTCGCCGCCTGCGACTACCTGACGGTCAGTCCGGTCTGGTCGACGCCGTCCAAGCGTGACACCGCCCCGGCGCTCGGGCTCGACGGTGTGCGGGCCATCCAGGCCCGGGCATCGGCGTGGCTGCCTGTCATCGGCATCGGCGGGATCGACGCGGCCAACGCCGCAGACGTCATCGACGCCGGTGCCACCGGCGTCGCGGTGATCTCGGCGGTGTGCTCGGCGATCGACCCCCGCGCGGCTGCTGCCGCCTTGCTGGCAGCCGTCGACGGAGCACGTCGATGAACCGCGTCCCTACGTTCCTGTCTGTCGCCGGGTCCGACCCGTCCGGCGGCGCCGGGGTCCAGGCCGACCTGAAGACCGCGTCCGCCTTCGGGGTGTACGCCGGTGCCGTCCTGACGGCGCTCACGGTGCAGAACACGCAGGGCGTGTCCGGCGTGCATCCGGTCCCGGCGGCGTTCGTGGCCGACCAGCTCGCGGCCGTTCTCGACGACCTCGACGTGCGCGTGGTCAAGATCGGCATGCTCGGCACGGCGGAGGTGGCATCCGTGGTGGCCGAGGTGCTCGCCGCGCGTACCGCTCCACCGCTGGTCGTGCTCGACCCGGTGATGGTGGCGACCTCGGGTGACCGTCTGGTCGATGACGACACCGTCACCCGGATCCGCGATCGGCTGCTCCCGCTGTCCGACGTCGTCACCCCGAACATCGCAGAGACGGCGACATTGCTCGGGCTGGACGAGGTGGGCGACCTCGCGGCCGCGGGAGCACGTCTGCTCGGGCTCGGTGCCGGCGCGGCCCTGGTCAAGGGAGGGCACCGCAGTGGCCCGACGAGCACCGACGTGCTGGTCGACGTCGACGGGGTACTCGAGCTCGCCGCTGCACGCATCGACACCCCCCACACACACGGCACCGGGTGCACGCTGTCCAGTGCGATCGGCGCACTGCTCGTCCGCGACATGCCGCTGCGTGCGGCCGTGGGCGAGGCCAAGGACTTCCTCACTGCGGCACTGCTGGCCGGGGCCGGCCGGCGCGTGGGGCACGGCCGCGGCCCGGTCGACCACCTCCACGCGTGGGTCACAGGCAGGGGCTCATGGTGAGCGCCCGCGCGTTCTCCGCTGACGCCTGGGACCGGGTGCAGCCCTGCTTCACCGCGATCGTGCGGCATCCGTTCGTGGTCGCGCTGGGCGACGGGACCCTCGAGCAGGACGTGTTCGTGCGGTACCTGATCGACGACGCGCACTACCTCATCGGTTACGCCCGCGCGCTCTCCCTGGTCGCCGCGCGGCTGCCCGATCCGGACGGGCTGGCGGCGCTCGCCTCGTCGGCGGCCGAAGCCGTCGCCGCCGAGCGCTCACTGCACACGACGTTCCTGGCGAGTGTGGGTGTCGACCCGGATGCCGCTGGTGTCGTGGAGCCGACTCCTACCTGTCGCAGCTACGTGGGAACCCTCGTCGCTGACTCGGCGCTGGCACCGGTCGAGGTCGCCGTCGCCGGCTTGCTCCCGTGTTTTCGCGTGTACGAGGAGGTGGGCCGACGCATTGCCGCGATCGCGCATGACGACGGGTGGGCACACCCGTACCGGCCGTGGGTCGACACGTACGCTGATCCCGCCTTCGCGGCCTCGGTTCGCGCTGCGGAGGAGCTCGCCGACCGGCTGGTCGCACCCGTGCCGGCTGCCCGGGTCGAGGACATGCACCGTGCGTACGCGCTCTCGACCCGGTACGAGTGGATGTTCTGGGACGCGTCGTGGCGTGGCGAGTCCTGGCCGCGACCCGGGGACGGGTAGCGGTGACCCTATGCCGCCGGCGAGAGCTTCACCGGCTCAGCGTTCCTGGTGGACGAGGAGACCATGCTCACGGCGGCCCACGTCGTCAGCGCCGCCGCCGCCGACGAGCTCGCGTACGGCAGCGGTCCGCGGACCACTGTGCAGCAGTGTGGCTGACGCCGACCGTCGCTGCACAGTCGGTTATGCTCGACGCCGCACACCGTCGTGCAGGTACGTGTCCGCTGGCCGCACCGGCCCACACCCACGATCTGTACAAGGACCCCTGACGTGACCGAGCCCGTCGTCCTGATCGCCGAAGAACTGTCTCCTGCCACCGTGGACGCGCTCGGACCCGACTTCGACATCCGGCACTGCAACGGGACCGACCGCGCCGAGCTGCTGGCGGTGCTCGCCGATGTCGATGCCCTTCTGGTGCGCAGCGCGACCAAGGTCGACGCCGAGGTGCTAGCCGTTGCCGCCCGGCTCAAGGTGGTCGCCCGGGCCGGTGTCGGGCTCGACAACGTCGACGTCCGGGCCGCGACGCAGAGCGGGGTGATGGTCGTCAACGCACCCACGTCCAACATCGTCAGTGCCGCGGAGCTCACCGTCGGGCTGATGCTGGCCGCCGCGCGACACCTGGTGCCGGCCAACGTGGCGCTCAAGCAGGGGGAGTGGAAGCGCTCGCGCTACAACGGCACCGAGCTGTACGAGAAGACGGTCGGCGTGGTCGGTCTCGGTCGTATCGGGGTCCTGGTGGCGCAGCGCCTGTCGGCGTTCGGCATGAGGGTCATCGCCTACGACCCGTACGTCCAGGCCGGACGCGCGGCGCAGATGGGGGTCCGGCTGGTGTCGCTGGAGGACCTCATGGCCGAGTCCGACTTCGTCACGGTCCACCTTCCCAAGACGCCGGAGACGGCCGGGCTGATCGGCGACGAGCAGCTGCACAAGGTCAAGCCACACCTGGTGCTCGTGAACGCGGCCCGGGGAGGGATCGTCGACGAGCGGGCGCTCTTCGACGCACTCGTCGACGGCCGGGTCGCAGCCGCCGGGTTGGACGTCTACGCGGTCGAGCCGTGCACCGACTCCCCACTGTTCGGCCTGGACAACGTCGTCGCCACGCCGCACCTGGGGGCCAGCACCGACGAGGCGCAGGAGAAGGCAGGCATCGCGGTCGCGAGGTCGGTCCGCCTGGCACTGTCCGGGGAGCTGGTGCCCGACGCGGTCAACGTGCAGGGTGGGGTCATCGCCGAGGACGTACGACCCGGCATCCCGCTCACCGAGAAGCTCGGCCGCATCTTCAGCGCGCTGGCCGGTGGCATCGCCCAGCAGCTCGACGTGGAGGTACGCGGCGAGATCACCCAACACGATGTGAAGGTGCTGGAGCTCGCCGCGCTCAAGGGTGTGTTCCACGACGTCGTCGAGGGTCAGGTCTCCTACGTCAACGCCCCCCTGCTGGCCGTCGAGCGCGGCCTGGAGGTGCGCCTGTTGACCGAGGCCGAGAGCGAGGACCACCGCAACCTGGTCACGTTGCGTGGCACCCGCGCCGACGGCTCCGCGGTCTCGGTCTCGGGCACCCTGATCGGCATCAACCACAGAGAGCGCATCGTCGAGATCGACGGCTACGACATCGACGTCGAGCCCACCGACTACCTCGCCGTCATCACCTACGTCGACCGTCCCGGCATGGTCGGGGTCGTCGGCCAGGTGCTCGGTCAGGCGCAGATCAACATCGCCGGCATGCAGGTGAGCCGCGACAGCGCCGGAGGCCGGGCGCTCGTCGTCTTGGCCGTCGACTCGGCTGTCTCACCGCAGGTGGCCGAGCAGGTGCGCCGGGCGATGGACGCCTCGACGGTCCGTCTGGTCGACCTTTCCGGGTGACCCCCGAGGGAGACGTCGTCAACCGTCGCGGTTCAGGTCCTGCACCGACCGGGAAAGGACGCAGAACTCGTTGCCCTCCGGATCGGCCAGGACCGTCCAGGTTGCGTCCGGGGACTGTCCGACGTCGACCTCGCGAGCACCAAGTGCCAGCAGCCGGTTGACCTCGTCCTGCGTGGAAGAGCCGTCCGCACGGAGATCGAGGTGGAGACGGTTCTTGATGGTCTTGGTCTCGGGCACCGGGAAGACATCGATGGTCGGCCACTCGCCGTCAGAGGGGGCGATGCTGACTCCGCCCTCGTCCTCCTCGACGATGCGCCATCCGAGGGCTGCCACCCAGAATTCTGCCACCGACCGCGGCTCCACCGCGTCGATGGCCAGCACGGCGATCCTGCTCGTCATATCGCCCTCCTGCCATCGGGTCATGCGCCGCCGCGGCGAGTGTCCCATGGCGGGTCAGGCGATCAGGGGGCGGCGGTCGCGGGTGGTGGGGCCGCTGCCTGCGAGAGCATCCGCGTAGGCCCTCGCGAGCCGCGCCACCGCTTCGCGGAAGGTTGCCGGGTCGCCGGTGAACGGCAGTCGCAGGCGAGACTCGTGGCCGCCGTCGACGCTGAAGCGCCCGCCTGGCACGCCCAGCACGCCGTGCCGCTCCGCCGCCTCGACCACGGCGGGTCCGACCGGCTCGGGCAGTCTGCACCACAGGCTCAGCCCGCCGGCGGGCATCCTGAACGACCACGCGGGCAGCTGCCGGCGCAACTCGCGCGCCATCGTGTCGCGACCCCGGCGCAGCGACGACCTGCGGTCCTCAAGTGCGTTCTCGAGGTCGTCGAGGAGGTACGACACCGCGAGCTGGTCCATCACCGAGGACCCGAGGTCGAGCGTGACGCGGGCGCGCACCAGCCGTGGGATGACGCTGTGCGGGGCTCTGATCCACCCGACGCGAAAGCCGCCCCACAGGGCCTTGCTCGCACTGCCGACGGTGATCGCCCCACGGTGGAAGGCCGCGAACGGTGCCGGCATCGCCAGGTCGTCCAGCAGCAGCTCGGCGCTGCTCTCGTCGATCAGGCTCACGGTCTCGGTCCGGTCGAACGCTCCGGCCACCGCGGCGCGCGTCGAGGCGTCCATCAGGGCTCCGGTCGGGTTCTGGAAGTCCGGAGTCAGCAGCCCGAGCACCGGACGCGCCCGAACCAGCGTGGTCGCCAACGTCGGTACGTGCCAGCCGTCGTCGCCCATCGCGTGTCCGACCAGGCGGCCACCTCCGCCGCGGATCGTCTCGATGGCATTGGGGTACGACGGGCTCTCGGTGAGGACGCGTGCTCCGGGCCGGACCAGCAGGCGTGTCACGATCGCCAGCGACGACTGGGCCCCGGTCGTCACGATGACCTGCGCTGGGTCGGTGGGCACGCCGCGCGTGGCGTACTGCGCCGCGATCTTCTCCCGCAGCTCGGGCAGTCCTTCGGGGTAGTAGCCGCTGCCTCGCAGCTGTGCGGGCAGCTGCTCGAACGCGCGTTGGAACGCGTGGTGCACCGCCGGCACGGCTGCGGGTGCGGCGCAGGTGAGGTCGATGACGCCGTCACCGACGTCACGGGGGGCGAACACACCACCGAGCGCGCCGCGGCCGTCGCCCGGCACCCGGACGACGGTGCCCGAGCCCTGCCGGGCGATGGCGTGACCGGTGCCGACGAACTCGCCGTACGCCCGGGTCACCGTGGTGCGGCTGAGCCGCAGCCCGACAGCGAGCTCCCGCTCGGACGGCAGCCGCGTGTCGGCGGCGAGCCGTCCCTCGGCGACCAGCCGGCGCAGTCGGCTCGCGAGTGCCGCATAGGCCGGCATCCCGTCCGGTAGCGAACCGAGGAGCTCCACCAGCCGCTCCGCGCTGACACGCGTCCAAGCCATGCGGGCCACTGTGCATCAAATGGCTATGTAAATCCATACCAATCAGTTGCAGGATGGATCCCATGCAGAACACCGTCCCCCGTCCCCCTGCGGCCCACCGCCAGCTGGCGGACCTCACTCCCCGCCAGCAGCTGAGCGCCGGCCGTACCGGCCGACGGGTCGTGCAGCTGTTCCTCGGGCTGATCCTGTACGGCTGGTCGATGGGGATGATGATCCGCTCGACCCTCGGCCTCGACCCGTGGGACGTCTTCCACGACGGCGTGGTGGGCCGGACCGGCTTGTCCTTCGGGACCGTCGTGATCCTGGTGAGCATTCTTGTCCTGCTGCTGTGGATCCCGCTGCGACAGTGGCCGGGGTTGGGCACCCTGTGCAACGCGATGGTCATCGGTGTGGTGACCGACCTGTCCCTGGCCCTGCTGATCCAGCCGGACTCGTTGGCGGTACGTCTGCCGCTGCTGGTCGGGGGCGTGGTGCTCAACGGGCTGGCCGGGGCCCTCTACATCGGGTCGCAGTTCGGTGCCGGACCTCGCGACGGACTCATGACCGGTCTGGTGCGTCGGACGGGCCGCAGCATCCGCTTGGTCCGCACCGGGCTGGAGCTCAGCGTACTCGGGATCGGGTGGCTGCTCGGTGGCACGGTTGGTATAGGCACCGCTCTGTACGCACTCGCCATCGGACCACTCGTGCAGCTGTTCCTTCCGTACTGCGTCGTCGAGCTGCCCGAGACGGATCCTGGCGCGCGCCGGGACTCAGCGGCGCGTGGCGAGGACGACCGATGAGTCGTCGGTGACCATGACCTCGACGGCAGTGAACCGCTCGTCGGTGAGCCACTGCTCGCGCAGGGTGTCCACCCGCCCCTCGAAGATCGGCGGCCAGCTGGTGGTCGGCGTGAAGTCATCGAGCACGACCATGCCCCCGGTCTCCATCAGGTCCGCCAGCGCGTCGACATTCTGCTTGGCGTCCCGGGCGTCGACGAACAGCAGGGAGAACGGTGCGTGCAGGGCCAACTCGGTCCAGTCACCGGAGACCACCCGGACGCCGGGCTCGTCGGCGAACAGCTTCTGCACGCTCGTGGCCAGGGCAGGATCCAGCTCGGCGGTGATCACCTGTGCATCGGCGTGCTTGCCGCTGACCAACCAGGCGGCGCCGACACCGCAGCCGGTTCCGAGCTCGGCCAGCAGGCCGTTGCGCGAGGCTGCCAGCGCTGCCAGCAGCCGACCTGTCTCGTTGCGCGACGACCGCAGGTAGCCCTGCCGGTGAGACAGGGCCAGCGCCTTGGCCACGATCGGGGGTACCTCGGTGGGTGCGCTCACGGCGGTGAGTCTCGCACAGTCCACCGAGCGACGAATCCGTCCAAGATACGAGACGTCTGTCCGGATGCATGGGCACCGAACCGAGGCCAGGCTTAGCCTGGGCACATCATGCGGAGTTTTGTCGTAGCCATTCTCGACTGCCGCGGCGAGACCCACTAGGGCCACCCTCGCCGCGGAGTTCGGTGTTTGGCCCGGAACCGCCGCGAGGACGAAGCGCCACCCGCACGTCACTCCTTCGCATCGATCCCGCAGCATCACCCCTTCTGGCGCGATCCGCTGGTCGGGACGCTGCCGCCGGTTCAAGCACCGAGCAACTCCACCTCCACCACGATCGCTCTCGAGGAGCAGACCATGTACGACATGTACCCCGAGTGGGGACCGGCGCAGCACCGCCCGGACGGCGAGACGCAGCACCGCCCCGTTCAAACCGCTTTGGACCTGCGGGACAACGGCGGTGAGCGTCCCGACGACACCTGAGCCGGGTGCCAGACCATCAGCGTCAGGTCCAGACGCATCCCTAGGGTGGGTGGTATGACCAACTTCTCACTCGCCGTGGTGGGCGGCGACGGCATCGGCCCCGAGGTGACGGAGCAGGCGCTTGCCGTGCTCGATGCGGTGGGCCCACGTCATGGCATCAGCTTCGACCCCATCCGCTACGACCTCGGTGCCCGGCGCTACCTCGACACCGGCGAGGTGCTGCCGGATCAAGTGCTGGAGGAGATCCGCGGCCACGACGCGATCCTGCTCGGCGCCGTGGGCGGTCGTCCCGGTGATCCGAACCTTCCGCCCGGCCTCCTCGAACGCGGTCTGCTCCTGCGGTTGCGCTTCGAGCTCGACCACTACGTGAACCTGCGACCGTCGGTCCTGCTGCCCGGAGCCGCGTCACCCCTGGCCGAGCCCGGCGACATCGACTTCGTCGTCGTACGCGAGGGCACCGAGGGTCCGTACGCGGGCACCGGTGGCTCGATCCGGACAGGGACAGCAGCTGAGATCGCCACCGAGGTCAGCGTCAACACCGCCTACGGTGTCGAGCGCGTCGTGCGCGACGCCTTCGCACGCGCCAGTGTCCGTCCGCGCGCGCACCTGACGCTGGTGCACAAGACGAACGTGCTGACGTTCGCGGGAACCCTGTGGAGTCGGATCGTCGCGGCGGTGGCACCTGAGTTCCCGCAGGTCAGCGTCGACTACCTGCACGTCGACGCGGCCACCATGTTCCTCACCACCGAACCCACCCGCTTCGACGTGATCGTCACCGACAACCTGTTCGGCGACATCCTCACCGACCTCGCCGCCGCGGTGACCGGCGGCATCGGGTTGGCGGCCAGCGCCAACATCAACCCCGACCGCACGGCTCCGTCGATGTTCGAGCCGGTCCACGGTTCGGCTCCTGACATCGCCGGGCAGCACAAGGCCGACCCGACCGCGGCGATCCTGTCCGCTGCACTGCTGCTCGACCACCTCGGCGAGCCACTCGCGGCCGCCGACGTCGAACACGCGGTTCGCGCCGAGCTCGGCGACCGGGCGACCGGAGGGCGATCTGGCGAGCCTCGAAGCACCGAGCGGATCGGCGCGGCGATCGCGGCCCGGGCCGCGGACGGCGTACCCGTCAACTCCTGATCCGCGCCGCTCAGTCGGACATGGTCGCGTTCGGCCCTTCCCGCTCGTCCCTCGCGCGACGCCCTCACCGCTTCGGAGGTCCGCTACCGTGCACGCCATGACTGCCGCACCATCGTTTACCGTCGACCTCACCCCCACCCCGACGTCGGACGAGCGACGCCGCCAGATCCTGGAGGCACCCGGGTTCGGCCTGCACTTCTCCGATCACATGTTCACCGGCACCTGGACCCCTGACGCGGGCTGGCATGACGGTCAGGTGCACGCGTACGGCCCGCTGTCGCTCGACCCGGCGACGGCGGTGCTGCACTATGCCCAGGAGATCTTCGAGGGCATGAAGGCCTACGCCCATGCCGACGGCTCGATCTGGACGTTCCGCCCGGAGGCCAACGCGGCCCGGTTCCGGCGATCGGCCCGGCGGCTGGCGCTGCCGGAGCTACCCACCGAGTGGTTCGTGGGCGCGGTCGACGAGACCATCCGGACCGACCGCGGCTGGGTTCCCAGCGGTGGCGAGCGGAGCCTGTACGTGAGGCCGTTCATGTTCGCCTCTGAGGTCTTCCTCGGCGTGCGACCCAGCCAGCGGGTGACGTTCTGCGTCATCACCAGCCCCGCTGGCGCGTACTTCACCAAGGGCGTGAAGCCGGTGTCGATCTGGTTGTCGACGGACTACAACCGCGCAGGAGCCGGCGGGACCGGCGCCGCCAAGTGCGGCGGCAACTACGCCGCGAGCCTGCTGCCCCAGCGGGAGGCCGCTGAGCAGGGTTGCGAGCAGGTCGCGTTCCTGGACTCGGTGGAGCACACCTGGGTGGAGGAGCTCGGCGGCATGAACCTGTACTTCGTCTTCGACGACGGCTCGATCGTGACGCCGGAGCTGTCCGGCACCATCCTGGAGGGCATCACCCGCAGCTCCATCCTCACGTTGGCCGAGGATCTCGGGCACAAGGTCGAGGAGCGCCGCGTCTCGATAGAGGAGTGGCGCGACGGGGTGGCCAGCGGGCGCATCGCCGAGGTCTTCGCATGCGGGACCGCTGCCGTCCTCACCCCCGTCGGCACCCTGAAGTGGGACGGCGGACAGGTCGGCACCGGCGAGCAGGCCGGGGCAGTGACCCTGTCGATCCGCGACCAGCTGCTCGACGTGCAGTACGGCCGCGCCGAGGATCCGCACCACTGGATGCACCGGGTCTGCTAGCGACCTCGCCGTGCAGCCCCCCAGTACGGCCGTTCCAGCATGTCGAACCGGCACATCAGGCTCATGCGTACCGTCGCCCTGAAGAATCAACCTGCGCGGCACGCATGGGAGGTCGATTCTCCAGGGCAAGGGTGCAGGTGTGGCACGTGAGACAGGGGTTGCCCCGCGCCTCGTGGTCCCGCCCGTAACGGAGAGTCGTGGTCACACCCGCACCAGAGCTGTGACGTTCGGCCGGTTCGGGTGCGCGGGTGCGCTCCCTGACGACGCGCGTACCCCCGACGAACTATTCGGAGGTGCCCCATGAGGCCGGGGACCGGAACTCAGGCGCTGCAGATCCCGGGTTCCCTCAGGGCGATCCCGGACCCGAGGGCGGCTCCGCAGGCCGGGAAATTCCGTACGCTGTGGCATGAGCGAGATCGGCCAGGTGGTGAAGGTGGAACGGGTGGGTGCGTACCGGCTGCTGCGGCAGATCGGCGAGGGCGGCATGGGTGTCGTCCACCTCGCACTGGCACCTGACAACAGTCGCGTCGCGGTCAAGGTCCTGCGACCTCAGGTCATCGGGGACCGTGAGGCCCGTCAGCGGCTGGAGCGTGAGGTGACCTCGATGCGCCGCATCCGCAGCCCCCGCGTCGCCGAGTGCCTGGATGCCGATCCTTGGGGCCAGCCGCCGTACGTCGTGACCCGCTTCGTGGCCGGGCTGTCCCTCGCCGAGCATGTCGCGGAGTACGGCCCGATGCCGGCGACGCGGTTGATGCGCTTCGCTCAGGGGACGGCGCACGCCATGGCGAGCGTGCACGCCGCCGGTGTCCTGCACCGGGACATCAAGCCGTCCAACGTGCTGCTGGATCGCGACCAGCCGGTCCTCATCGACTTCGGCCTGGCGATGACCGGTGACGAGTCGCGGATGACGCACGCCGGTTGGGTGTTCGGTACCCCCTCGTACCTCGCCCCGGAGACCGTGCTCGGCGACGACCCGACCCCTGCCGCCGACATCCACGCCTGGGCCGCCACGGTGGTCTTTGCTGCCACCGGACGCAGCCCGTACGGCAGCGGCCCCGCGGTGGCCGTGCTCGACCGGATCCGACGAGCGGAATACGCGCTGGGCGACGTGCCCGACCCACTGGTGCCGCTGCTGGTGCGCTGCCTGGACACCCAGCCGCACCGGCGCCCCACCGCGGCCGAGCTGTGTGCAAGGGTCGGCACGATGGTGAGCACCGAGGCAGCCGAGGCCACCCAGACCTGGTCGCGTGCCGGTGCGGACGTCGGAGCGCAAACGCCGGTGGGCGGCGCCGCGGTGGCCTCGGTCCGTTCCGTCGGCCACCCGCTGGGTGCGCCGGCAGCCGCTGCGCCGGTCATGACGTCCGCGCCCTCCGGATCCGGTGGAGCGACTCGGACCGGGATGCCGGCGTACCCGGCTGGGGCTGGGGAACCCGCTGCCGGCAGCTGGCCGGCGCAGACCGATTCACCCGGATATCGAGCCGCACGGACGCTCGCAGCTGCGCTGATCGGCGTGGTCACAGCGGCCCTGTACGCGGTCGTCCCATTCCTCACCGCGGTCCTGGTCGCGGTGTCGCTCGTGTCGTTGCGGGCCGACATCACCACACGCCGCAGCCGGTGGCGACGTGAGCAGCGCCGCGGCCCGAGGGTCCGGGACTCCACGATCAGTGTCCTCGGCTGGCCGGTGCATGCGCTGCGGGCCCTGCCGCTGGCGCTGCTGGCGGTGGTGCTGGCATTGCTGCTCGCGCTCGGACTGGACGCCGTGGTCAGCATGGTCGGCCCGGGACCTGGTCGTGAGGCCGGACTGCTGGGCGGTGCTGCCTTCGCGCTGGCCATCGCCGTCGGTCCGGCGACCTGGACGTTGCGCACCGGTGGGCATCCGCTGGCCCGCGCGACCCTGACGCCCAGCGCGGCGGCCGCGACCACCATCTCGGTGCTGCTGCTGCTCGCTGTCCTGGTGCTCGCGCTGGCTGCGGCGACGGGGACCGCCTGGTTCCCGCTCGCCGAGGCCCCGTGGCTCGGCGCACGCAGGCTGGTGCCCTGATCGCTCAGTCGCCGAACAGATCGGTCGCAGGCGAGCCGGTGACGCGCAGGACGCCGGTATCGTCGGCGTCGGGCTCCAAGACCAGCTGCAGCTGCGTGGTCCGTGCCAGTGTCGGGTCCTCAGGGTCCACCGGCTCGGCGTACGCGGCGGCGACGTCGGCCAGCGACAGTGTGAGGGTCGCCGGCAGCCGGAGCTCACGAGCGCCGCCCACCTCCGGTGACTCGGCGACGGTCAGCCCCCGCACGAGCACGTGTGCCAGCCCGTTCAGCGTGGCGTCCCACGCCGGCAGGTCACCCGCATCCAGGCCGGCGGCACTCAGCTCGGGGAGTCCGAAGCGGGCCAGTCCGTGGGTGCGGGTGCCCATCCCGGTGTTCTCGCCGAGGGACCGGTCCAGGACGAGCCAGTCGACGGTACGAGGTGACTCGGTGCCCGGGTCAGCGACCTGCCAGACGCGGGGGATCGCGGTGTCGATCACGACGTCCCCGTCACGGGTCAACAGCGAAGCGGCGGCACGGACCGCGATCTGCGCGGACAGCGACTGCTCGTGCGGTCGGACCAGCGCGACCGCGATGCCGGACCGGGCCGCCCGCACCCGCGACCGAGACCGCTCGTCGGCGCCGAAGACAGCGAGCAGCTCCACCGGTGGTACCGGCGCCTGGGTCAGGTCGTCCATGACGATCGTGCGCAGGTCACCGGCGTGGATCGCCAGCGCCTCACGGGCGTCGGCGTGCAGCCGGTGCGCGGTGGCCGAGATCACCTGGTCGGGATCACCGTCGACCGGGTCGGCACGCAGCACCAGCGCCGTCGCCACCTGCCGTGCGGGCAGCACGATCCGCAGCGTGGCGGCAGGGTTGACGGGCTCGGGCACCCGGCCACGTTACCGGTGGACCGGACAGCGGCTGCCGCCCGCATCTTGAGACGGACTTACCCGATCGCGGACGCTCGCTGCCACACTCGTGCGCATGCAGCGCCGGAGAATCATCATCATCGTCCAGCGCGTGCGGAGGAGTGGCTGAGCCGCCCCACCGCACGCGCCGACCTCTCGTACCCACGGGAGGTCTTTTGCTTGTCCGGAGCACACCGAGCCGATCCCGAAGGAACGCCACCGTGAACGCCGACCTCCACGTGTACGACACGACCCTGCGTGACGGGGCCCAGCAGGAGGGGCTGAACCTGTCGGTGGCCGACAAGCTCGCTGTCGCCGGGCACCTGGATGACCTCGGGGTCGACTACATCGAAGGTGGCTGGCCCGGCGCCGTCCCGAAGGACACAGAGTTCTTCACCCGCGCCCGTACCGAGCTGAGACTGAAGCAATCCACCCTGGTCGCCTTCGGTTCGACCCGCCGGGCCGGTGCTCGGGCTGCTGAAGACCCCCAGGTCGCTGCCCTGCGGGAGTCCGGGGCCGACGTCGTCTGCCTGGTGGCCAAGAGCCACGTGGGTCACGTCGAGCGTGCCCTGCGGACCACCGTGGCGGAGAACTTGGCGATGGTCACCGACACCGTGGCGCACCTGCGCGAGCACGGGCAGCGGGTCTTCGTCGACCTCGAGCACTTCTTCGACGGCTACCTCGATGACCCCGACCACGCCCACGCGGTCATCCGGGCCGCGGCCGAGGCCGGCGCCGAGGTGGTCGTGCTGTGCGACACCAACGGAGGAATGCTGCCGGCGCAGGTCGGCCAGATCGTGGCGGACGCGGGCCGCACCGGCGCCCGGCTGGGCATCCACTGCCACAACGACACCGGCTGCGCGGTCGCCAACTCACTGGCAGCGATCGAGGCCGGCGCGAGCCACGTGCAGGGAACGGTCAACGGCTACGGCGAGCGCACCGGCAACGCCGATCTGCTCACCGTCGTGGCCAACCTCGAGCTCAAGCTCGGGCGTACGGTGCTGCCGCCGGGATCGCTGCGTGACGCGACCCGCATCGCGCACGCCGTCGCCGAGGTCACCAACGTGCCGCCCAGCTCGCGCCAGCCCTACGTCGGTGTCTCGTCCTTCGCCCACAAGGCCGGGCTGCACGCCAGCGCGATCAAGGTCGACCCCGACCTGTACCAGCACATCGACCCCGAGGCGGTCGGCAACGACATGCGCCTGCTGGTCAGCGAGATGGCCGGCCGGGCGAGCATCGAGCTCAAGGGCAAGGAGCTCGGCTTCGACCTGTCCGGTGACGCCGACCTGGTGACCCGGGTGATCAACCGGGTCAAGGAGCTCGAGCAGTCCGGCTACACCTTCGAGGCTGCCGACGCCTCGTTCGAGCTGCTGCTGGCTGCCGAGGTCGAGGGGGTACGCCCGGCGTACTTCGACGTGGAGTCGTGGCGGGTGATCACTGAGTCATCGTCGCGGCCGGGGGAGCAGGCGCTGTCCGAGGCCACCGTCAAGCTGCGGGGCGGCGGCCGGCGCATCGTCGTGACCGGCGAGGGCAACGGACCGGTCAACGCGCTCGACCACGCGCTGCGCCAGGCGCTCGGGCAGGCCTATCCCGCGGTGGCGAGCTTCCACCTGACCGACTACAGGGTGCGCATCCTCGACCAGGGGCACGGCACAGACGCGGTCATCCGGGTGCTGATCGAGACGACCGACGGCAGCGACACGTGGGTGACCGTGGGCATCGGGCCCAACATCGTCGAGGCGTCCTGGCAGGCGTTGCTCGACGCGGTGACCTACGGGCTGCGGATGCACCGGGTGGCCCCCGTGGGTGCCGACGACACTCACCACTGATAGTGCCGGTCTCTACGCGTGACAGCCGCCAAGGCGAGCTGGGGACGCGCAACGACGACCTCGTCTGACGACACTGCAGCGAGAGGTTCCATGACCGTGCGCCGATCACACGCATCGTTGATGTACGCGAGCGTGACGTGTGGCCAGAAGGTGGCTGGACCAGATGAGGCTTTGGCGCCGAGAGCTGTCACGGTGCTGCTGCGCAGTCGGGCACGCAGGAGCCCGAGCTCGTCTTCGGGAGCCGCCCGAAGGACGAGCGCGTCTGCCATCGTGTCCACCGGCCCCAGCGTCATGGACGGCACCTCCCATCCCTCCATGCCCACGCGAGCTGATTCCAGGACGTCGTCGACCCGGGCGAGCGGCATCTCGTCGACGAAGCCAACGTCGTCAAGCGTGAGGTGCAGCCATTGCGGCGGCACAAGGTCGACCGTCTCGACACCTTGTAGGCAGGATTGCGCCCTGGTCGCCAGTTCATGCAACTCAGGCTGATTCTCGAACGTGAGATACCACATCAGGCAGGGGCGTTCGATTGCCCACTCAGGGCGCCACTGCCAGTGATCCTTCAGCGTGGTCGCGGTCGGCCAAGCTGCTTGCTCTACCACCAGCGACCTCCGGCTGACAGGCATGACGGCGCAGCGTCACCCCTCGCGGAGTGGGAGGCGGCGGCCACCGCCCAGCCGATCACACGACCTCATCCTGCGCAAGCCACGATGGCCACACCCGCAGCGGCCGGGTGGCTGCTGCTGAAGACTGGTGCCATGACCACCTGGATCGCGCTGCTGCGGGCCGTCAACCTGGGCGCGCGCAACAAGGTTCCGATGCCGGCGCTGCGCGCGGCGCTCACCGAAGCCGGCCTGCGGGACGTCCGGACGTACGTGCAGAGCGGCAACATCTCGTTCGGGTCGCGGCACCGTAGGCCGGCCGCGGTGTCGAGGGCTGTACGCGACGTGGTCCGGCGCGAGTTCGGCGTCGACCAGCCGGTGATCGTACGCACACAGGAGCAGATCGAGTCGGTCATCACCGGCAACCCGTACTCGCAAGCGGCTGTCGACCGCCCGAAACTCCTGCACGTGACCTTCATGACTGCGGCGCCGGACCCGGCCGGGGTGCAGGTCGTGCACACCGATCCGTTGAGCCGCGACGTATGTCGGGTCGTCGGCGCCGACCTGTACGTCGACTTCGGCGAGAGCGTGCACGGGTCCCGGCTCAGTGGCCAGTGGTTCGAGCGTCGGCTCGGGGTCGAGGGCACCGCGAGGAACTGGCGCACCGTGCTCGCCCTGCTCGATCTCGCGCAAGCCGTACCCGCGGCACCGGTGGGCGGCGGCACGCAGCGGTCCGAGCCGCCTGGGTAGGGTGCGGGCCGTGCGTATCGCGAGATTCACCCGAGCAGACGACGAGCCCCGTTTCGCCCTGGTGGGCGTCGAAGGCGGCACCGAGATGCTGGCCGTGCTGGCCGGTGACCCGCTCTACACCGGCGTGTCCCTGACCGGGGACAAGGTGCCTGTGGAGGAGGTACGGTTGCTGGCGCCGGTGCTGCCGCGCAGCAAGGTGGTGGGCATCGGCCGCAACTACGCCGATCATGCGGCCGAGCTCGGCAACGAGCTGCCCACCGAGCCGTTGGTGTTCCTCAAGCCGAACACGTCGGTCGTCGGTCCGAACGACCCGGTGATGTACCCGCAGCAGACCCAGGACCTGCACTTCGAGGGTGAGCTGGCCGTGGTCATCGGCCGGATCTGCAGGGACGTGCCGGTCCCCGACGTGCCCAAGGTGGTGCACGGCTACACCATCGGCAACGACGTCACCGCTCGTGACCTGCAAGACCGCGACGGCCAGTGGGCCCGTGCCAAGGGCTTCGACTCGTTCTGCCCGCTCGGCCCGTGGATCGAGACCGACCTCGACGTCACCGACCTGGCCGTCCGTACGACCCTCAACGAGGAGCTGCGACAGGACGGGCGCACCTCGCAGCTCATCTTCGACGTGCCCACCCTCGTGGCGCACGTGTCCAGCTTCATGACCCTGCTGCCAGGCGACGTCATCCTCACCGGCACCCCCGCCGGAGTGGGCCCGATGGTGCCCGGGGACCGTGTTTCGGTGAGCATCGACGGCATCGGCACCCTGACCAACCAGGTGGTGGCCTCGTGAGCGGCGTACGGGTGCGGTTCTGCCCCTCGCCCACCGGCAACCTGCACGTCGGCAACGTTCGGACCGCGCTGTTCAACTGGGCCTACGCCCGGCACACCGGCGGCACGTTCGTGTTCCGGGTGGAAGACACCGACGCGGCCCGTGACTCCGAGGACTCGTACGCCGGACTGCTGGAGTCCCTGCGCTGGCTCGGACTGGACTGGGACGAGGGGCCCGAGGTCGGCGGTGAGCACGGTCCCTACCGTCAGTCCGAGCGCTCGGCCGTCTACACCGGGGCGGTGGCACAGCTGCTGGACTCCGGTCGCGCGTACCTCTGCTACAGCACCACCGAGGAGGTGGAGCAGCGGCGGCGCGCAGCCGGAATCGAAGGCGGGCCGACCGGCTACGACAACTACTGCCGCGACCTCACCCGGGAGCAGGTCGACGCGTACGTCGCTCAGGGCCGCAAACCCGTCGTCCGCTTCCGGATGCCCGACGAACCGATCGTCTTCGACGACCTGGTACGCGGGGAGATCCGCTTCGAGGCCGAGCACGTGCCCGACTACGTGGTCGTGCGGGCCAACGGGCAACCTCTGTACACCCTGACCAACCCGGTGGACGACGCGACCATGGGGATCACCCACGTGCTGCGCGGCGAGGACCTGCTCAGCTCGACGCCGCGCCAGATCCCGCTGCACCACGCGCTCGTCGAGCTGGGCCTCAGCGCCGGAGAGGTCCCGCGGTACGGCCACCTGCCGTTCGTGCTGGGCCCCGGCAACAAGAAGCTGTCCAAGCGCGACCCCGGTGGCGGATTGCTGACGTACCGGGAGCGCGGTTTCCTGCCCGAGGGGCTGCTCAACTACCTCGCGCTGCTGGGCTGGTCGATCGGTGGCGACCGCGAATTCTTCGGCCTGGCCGAGATGGGCGAGGTGTTCGACGTCACACGGGTCAACCCGAACCCCGCCCAGTTCGACCTGAAGAAGGCCGAGGCCGTCAACGGTCAGCACGTACGCTCGCTCGACCCAGCCGATCTGGCTCGACGGTTGGTCCCGTACCTGCAGACTCGCGGAGCGCTCGGTGCGGAGCCGATCGAGGCCGAGCTGGCGCTGCTCACGCAGGCGGCGCCGTTGGTGCAGGAGCGGATGACGGTGCTCGCCGAGGGCGCCGACATGCTGCGCTTCCTGTTCGCGGGGGATGCCGACTTCCGCATCGACGACGCGGACCGGACCACGACGCTGGATGCCGTCGGTCTCGACGTCGTACGTGCGGCGCACGCGTCGCTGGCGGGCCTGCCCACCTGGGACACCCCCTCGATCGAGGCGGCACTTCGGACGAGGCTGATCGAGCAGCTCGGCCTCAAGCCGCGTCACGCGTTCGGTCCGGTACGGGTGGCGGTGACCGGTGCGAGGGTGTCGCCGCCGCTGTTCGAGTCCATGGAGCTGCTCGGTCGGGAGCGGTCGCTGGCGCGTCTGGAGGCCGCACTGCGCGGGTGATGAGCCGCCCAGGCCGGTTTTGGCGGCCCACCGGCCCTCGGGTAAAGTCTGCGCGTGGCTCCGCCGCCCCGACCAGCTCGGGTCGTGCGGATCTCCCATGGGGTATGGGGTAATTGGCAGCCCGGCTGGTTCTGGTCCAGTTAGTCTAGGTTCGAGTCCTAGTACCCCAGCGGTTGGACCTGATCCGCGGCTCGGATAGGGTTCAGACCGCTCAAGTCGAACGTGCTCAGGTCGAATGTGCTCAGGTCGAATGTGCTCAGGGCCCCGTTGTGTAGCGGCCTAGCACGCCGCCCTCTCAAGGCGGTAGCGCGGGTTCGAATCCCGTCGGGGCTACAACAGAGAAACACCCTCTCACCTGCGGAAACGTGGGGGAGAGGGTGTTCTCGTGTGCGGCGGGCCAACAGTAGGGTCGCGAGCGGCTGCTCGCGCGGACAAGCGACAACGGGTGCTCGCGTCGATCGCAGACCGGGTACGTCACGACCGGCGCTGACCGAGCCTGTGCGATAGCCGGCCCCGTACCCCGGGCGTACCATCGGCACGCCCGGGATCGCTCCGTCAGCGCAGCCGCAGCCGCAGTCGGGTCGGCTCCCCACGTTGCTCAACCAGCCGCGCCGAGCCTGCCGCGCCAGCGTACCGACGGGTCCCTCCGGTGATGGCCAACCTGCCAGGGGCAGGTCCACTTCGCCGGAACCTGAGCTCCCCCTGCAGCGTGATCTTGCCCTGGCCGCGTAGCGTGAGGGTCACGAAGCAATGGAAGGTGAACTTGTCCCTGCCAACTCGGGTCACGTCACATCGACCACTGTCCCGGCCGACCCGTTCGCCTTGGTTGAACAACTTCTCGCTGAACACAAAGTAGTCGCCGGCGCTCGGCCCATGGCGCCCCACGTCCTCGTAGTGGAACTGAATCGGTCGCAGGACGACCTGGAACCGGTCATCGTCATGGCCCGCCACGGCTGGGGTGGCGGTGGTGAATGCCATCACCACCGCCAGAATCGCCACACCGAACAAGCCGAAAACACGTCGCATCGGAGTTCCCTTCGCCGTTGTGCCCGCGCAGACGCGCAAGGTCAGTCAGTACGTCTGGAATACTCCCGAAGGCATGGCGAGTCCATAGTCAGTTGTGACTAGGGGGCCGCTCGAGAACGTCGTGGGACGGGCCGTCCGGGCGCTGCAACCGGACCGACACTCACCGAGGCTGCGAGGTCTGCTGCGTTGTGCGGGGGCTGACCGTAGGGGCGCCCGCAGGTGGCAGTCCTTGATTGGTGTCCTGATCGGTGGTGCCCTCACCGCGGCTGTCACGTGGTGGGGCGACCGGGTGCGGTGGAAACGCGACACAACGCAGCGAAGGCTGGAGAGGCAACCGGCGGTGTACACCGATCTGCTCGCCGCAGCGCGAACGGCAGCGCTGGAGAGCACCGCCACCGGTGACGCGTTCACATTCTCGGCGCGCATCGGCCAAGGACACCCGATGGACATCTTCTCCGCTCACACCGCGGACCTCGTCGCTCTCACCGCCGCCAAGCCAGTGTCAACCGTGTGGGTGCCGAGTCAGTCCGTCGGAAGGCTGAAGCGCTCGTACGTGCCGCGGCGCGGGTTGTCACGGCGTACATCGATGCTGCGCTGCAGAGGACCGACGTCGAGGACCGGCTCTTGGCGACCCTGGTCGAGGACTGCCGTTGCCCTGTCGTGGTGCTGTTCCTCGCCTGAGCTGCGATGACAGGGTGAGGGCATGTACTGGACTCTGCTCGTCTACGGCCTCGGTGTGACGCTCACCTGGCCGGTGCCGGTTGCGCCGGATGGGCTCTGCTGCTGGCCCACCGTGAGCACGGACGCGGACCGCTAGAGCCGGCGATCGCACGCCTGGTGAACCGCACGCGCTCGCTCATCGCGAGGATGCTGGGCCGCCGCGAGCCGGAGGCGCAGACCGCTGCACGTGGCACTACCGTCAAGGTGTCCGCGATGACCGC
>JACCXZ010000091.1 GCA_013696745.1 Nocardioidaceae bacterium
GGTAGACGTGGGCGACGTCGGCGGCCCGGGCGAGCACCACCGGGCCGTCGCCGGTGACGCGCACCCGGGTCGGTTGCTCAGCCTGCTGGGTGTCCTCCGGCTCCGTCACTCGGTCCCTCCTGGTTCGTCTTACCCACCGTAGTCGCGGTGCCTGGGCACGTCGGGCGCGTCGGCCCCCGCCAGTGCCCCCTTTCGCCCAACCGGCTGACCCACCCGCCCCATGCGTCACGGCAGCACCGTCGGGCGGGAGAAATACACCTCGCCGAGCCACCAACAGGTGCATTTTCCAGACCGACGTGACGCACGGGACCGATGAGACGGGTGAGACTGCTGTCCGCGTCAAAACGCCGGTCAGCCCCGGGTGGCCAGCAGGTGCCAGTAGGGGCCGATGCGGTTGAACGGCTCCCGGTCGTGCAGGGCGAGCTCGAGGCGCAGCAGGTCCGCGAACCAACCGCCGCGGCGCGCGACACTGACGAGCCGTGCGACGTCGGACACCGTGTCGTCCAGGTACTGCAGCACGAAGTGGCAGAGCACCACGTCGTACGCCCCGATCGGCTCCAGGTCGGCCAACGACCCGTGGACCACGCGGATCGGTACACCGGCGCGGGGTGCCTCGGCCGAGTCCGCGGCGTCCCCGCCCCCGACGTCCAGCACGCGCAGGGGACCCATGCCGTCCAGCTGTCGCCGCAGGGTCTGCTCGACCAGCGCGTAGCGCAACGTTCCCCACGGCGTCGCCCGGTACTACTCCCACGCCCGCTGGTGCTCGCCGAACGCGTCGGCGGTCATGGCTGCGTACGACGGCGACGCCAGAAAGCGGGGCAGCAGGTACGCCGCGGAGTCGCCCACGCCGAGCTCGGCGAGGCAGGCCGGGTCGACGAACACGATCCTTCGGCCCTCGCCGACCACGACGTCGTCGTCCGTCGCGTCCGTACGGGCCACCCAGACCTGGTAGTGGTCGGGCGTCGTACGGCCGCTGCGATGGATCTGTCCGTCGAACCACAGCGTGAGCCCGGCGCAGCGCAACCCGGTCTCCTCGGCCAGCTCGCGGTGCACCGCGGCCTCGAAGTCCTCCCCCGGCTCGACATGTCCACCGACGAGTCCCCACTGGTTCGGCGAACGCGGCGCGTGCTCGTCGCGCTCCTGCAGCAGGACCCAGCCGCGGGCATCGACCAGGATGGTCGCGGCCAGCCGTGCGGGTGAACCGTCCACGGCAGCCCCGACCTCGTCGCGGCTCACGACTGGTCGATCACACAGAACTCGTTGCCGTCGGGGTCGCGCAGCACCACGAAGTCGGGATCCGCGGGGTACGGCCAGTCGGGCACCCGGGTCGCACCCAGGCCCACCAGGCGGTCCACGTGGCCCTCCTGGTCGCGGGTGTAGAGATCCAGGTGCACGCGTACCGGCTCGGTCGGTGGCTGCGAGGCCCGCTGGAGGGAGATCGTCACGTGCCGGTCACGCGGGTCGTCGAGCATCATGAAGTCGGGGTCCGGCTCGTACTCGCGCGGTCGGTAACCCAGGGCGGCACACCAGAAGGCCACCGCGCGTGTCATGTCCTGCACGTCGAGCACCACGGTGGCCACGTGCAGGTCGCCGACGCCGTTCGGCAGGTCCGGCACTGGTGAGGGCAGTCGGTCCAGGGCGGCGCGCAAGCCCCGCTCGGCGTCGTCTCCGAGCTTCTTGAACGGCAGGTTGACCACGGGCAGGCCGAGCAGTGGATCAGCCAGTCCGGGCAGGCCGCGCACGCGCAGCTCGGACGTGTAGGCCACCTGCGTCCCGTCTCCCTGCCTGCTCAGCTCGATGGTGTCGGTGACTCGCATGTTCGCCCCTTCGCCCTCCAGCCGCAGCACGTGCGGCGGGTCGTCGTGCACCACCGTGAACACCAACGTCATCCGCACGCCGAAGAAGTTGTTGGTGCACTCGTACTGCGAACCGGGGCCGCCCTGACCGGACAGCCGGACGGTGCGGACGACATTCGGGTCCCATTCCGCCGTCGTGGTGAAGTCGCTGAGGTAGTCCCAGACCACCCCAGGCGGCGTGTTGGTCCGGACGGTTCGCTGAATGGTCGGCACAGTGCGCTCCTCGAGGGGTTCGTCGTTGGTCCCGTACCCACAGTGGCGCCCCACATGCAGCCACCGTGTCCGGCCCCCTGACTACGCTGCGCACGTGCCGCCCGACGAGCCCTCGAACCCGTCAGCGTCCGCCGGCAGCATCCGGGCGGTCCTCGCGTACCCCTCGTTCGCGCGGCTGTGGCACTGCCTCATCGGCGCCTCGCTGGGCGACTGGATCGGGCTGCTCGCCGTCACGGCGTACGCGAACTCACTGGCCGGTGGTGGGTACGGCGAGCGCAACGTCGCCATCGCGAGTGTGCTGTTCGTACGGCTGCTGCCCGCACTGCTGGTCGGGCCGCTCGGCGGGTACGTCGCGGACCGGCTGGACCGGCGCACGACACTGGTCACCGGCCTGGCCCTGCGGGCCGTGCTGTTCGCCTCGATCCCGCTGGTGGGCGCCCTGTGGTGGCTGCTGCTGGCGACGCTGCTCGTCGAGGCGGTCAACCTGGTGTGGCTGCCCACCAAGGACGCACTGATCCCGGACCTGGTGCCCCGCGACCAGCTCGAGGACGCCAACCGGCTCAACTTGGCGACCAGCTACGGGGCGGCGCTGCCCGCCGCCGCGCTGTTCACCGGGCTGTCGTCGCTGGCCACGGCGCTGGACGGCACCTGGGCGTGGCTCGACGGCAACCCGGCTGACCTCGCGATGTGGGTCAACGCGGTCCTGTTGGCGCTGGCCGCCGGCCTGGCCAGCACGCTGCGCGACCTGCCGCGCAGCGCGAGCGCCGGCGACGGCGCACAGAGCGTGCTGGGCTCCATCGTGGCCGGGTGGAGCTACATCGCCCGGACACCGCTGGTGCGCGGCCTGGTCGGTGGCATCGTGGGAGCGTTCGCTGCTGGTGGGGTCGTCATCGGACTGGCCCGGGTGTACGTCAGCGACCTCGGCGCCGGCGACCCCGGGTACGGCGTGCTGTTCGGCGCGGTCTTCCTCGGCCTTGCCGGCGGCATGTGGTTCGGTCCCAGGGTCAACCGGAGGGTGCCGCGGCACCGGTTGTTCGGGCTGTCCATCGCTGCCGCCGGGCTGCCGCTGGTGGGGGTGGCGGTATCGCCGCACCTGATCGTGTCGGCCGTGCTCGCGGTGGCGTTGGGCGCGTGCGCAGGGGTCGGCTGGATCACCGGCTACACGCTGCTCGGCCTGGAGGTGGAGGAGTCGGTACGCGGGCGTACGTTCGCCTTCGTGCAGTCCGCGATCCGTTTGGTACTCGCCGCCGTGCTGGCGGTGGCGCCGCTGATCGCCGGACTGGTCGGTCGCCAGAGCGTGCCCCTCGGACCTGTCGGCAGCCTCTCCTACAGTGGGGCGCAGCTGACCTTCGCGATCGCGGCACTGATGGCGGTCGTGGTCGGTGTGAGCGCCGACCGGCAGATGGGTCGGCGGGCCCCGGGCCACCCGGACGAAGGAGCGAGCGCGTGAGTCGGCACCCCGGCTGGTTCACCGACCGCGGGTTGTTCCTGGCGCTCGAGGGCGGCGAGGGGGCGGGCAAGTCCACCCAGGCGTGCCGGCTCACCGACTGGCTGCGCGGCGCCGGTCACGACGTCCTGCTCACCCGCGAGCCCGGCGGCACCTCGGTCGGCGGAAGCCTGCGCGGCATCGTGCTCGACCCGGCGACTGGGGACCTGTCTCCGCGCACCGAGGCGCTGATCTACGCCGCCGACAAGGCCGAGCACGTGGACGCGGTCGTCGTACCGTCGCTGGCGACCGGAGCGGTGGTGGTCACCGACCGCTACGTCGACTCCACGCTGGCCTACCAGGGCGCTGGTCGGAGCCTGCACGTGGCCGAGCTCGAGCCGGTGGCCCGGTGGGCGACGCGTGATCTGCGCCCGCACCTCACGGTCCTGCTCGACGTCGATCCCCGCACCGGCACCGGACGCTTCGAGGGTCGCGACCGGCTGGAGGCCGAACCCCTGGAGTTCCACGACCGGGTCCGGCAGGGTTTCCTCGACCTGGCGGCCGCCGACCCGGAGCACTACCTGGTCCTCGATGGCTCCGGTGACGTCGACGACCTGGCCGCCCGGATCCGGGAGCGCGTCGACATCCTGCTGAGAACGCGACCGGCATGAACGCCACCGCGGCCCGCGGGGTCTGGGCCGACCTGGTCGGGCAGGAGGCACTCGTCGAGCTGCTGCGGCGTGCGGTCACCGCCGCACAGGACCGGCTCGCCGGTGGGCCGGGCATCGGCATGACCCACGCCTGGCTGTTCACCGGGCCTCCGGGGTCCGGCCGCTCCAACGCCGCCCGCGCCTTCGCCGCGGCACTGCAGTGCGAGCGCGGCGGCTGCGGCGAGTGCAACGCCTGCCGGACCGTCCTGGCCGGCTCGCACCCCGACGTCACGTTCGTCCGCACCGACCGCAGCATCATCTCGGTGAAGGAGATGCGGGAGCTCGTACCGAAGTCCTACCTGATCCCTGGCAACCGGCGTTGGCAGATCCTCGTGCTGGAGGACGCTGACCGGATCAACGAGCAGGCGGCCAACGCCCTGCTCAAGAGCCTGGAGGAGCCGGCGTCGCGCACGGTGTGGATGCTGTGCACACCGTCGTTGGAGGACCTGGAGTACCCGACCGTCAAGTCGCGTTGTCGTCAGGTGTCGCTGCGTACCCCCTCGGTCGAGGCCATCACCCGCCTGCTCGTCGAGCGCTCCGGCGTGCCCGAGGGCATGGCGGCGTTCGCGGCGCGGACCTCCTACGGCCACGTCGGGCGCGCGCGACGGCTGGCCACCGACGAGGCGACCCGCAATCGGCGGCACGAGGTCGTCTCCATCCCGCCCCGGCTGGTGGGCCTGGGGGCGTGCATGACCGCCGCGTCCAACCTGCACGAGGCGGCGGTGGAGGAGGGCGAGGCTACCTCGCAGCGCCTCGACGAGACCGAGCTGCGGGGCCTGGCCGAGGTCTACGGGGCCGACGCGGGGGGGCGCCGGCCGCCGCGCGGCTACCTCGGCGCGGTCAGCCAGCTCAAGGATGACCAGAAGCGCCGCCGCCGCCGCGTCGTCACCGACAGCATCGACGGCGCCCTGCTGGAGATGCTCGGCTTCTACCGCGACGTACTGATGGCGCAGACCCACAGCGCCGGCCACCTCGTGAACGAGGAACTGCGGGCGGATGTGGCGGCGGTCGCCCGCCGTGGTGGCGCTGAGCAGACACTGCGCCGCATGGAGGCGATTGGGGCGTGCCGCGAAGCACTCACCGCCAACGCTGCACCGTTGCTGGCGCTGGAGTCGCTGATGTTCTCGCTGCGGCTGTGACGGGCAGACTCCGTGCGGAGGACACCGCTCCTGTGGACGGTCCGGAGACCGCCGGCTTGGTCGACCTAGGCTGAACGCATCGAGTCCGGGGATCGAGAGGATCGTCCATGTCCGCACGACCGAAGTTCCGGGTCCAGCAGAGTGCTGTGGCCTGCGTCCTCGCCCTGGTGACCCTTGCCGCATGCACCGATACCGGGGACCTGCGTGCGGAGCACTCCGGGTCCGAGACGACGCAGCAGAGCGACCCGCCCGAGACCTCCGAACCGACGCCCGACGCCGACGCGCTCGAGGACTACTACGAGCAGGAGGTCGAGTGGACCGACTGCACCGGCGGTGAGTGCGGCTCGGCCCTGGTGCCTCTGGACTACGAGGAGCCCGACGGCGAGACGGTGACCCTGGCGCTGAAGCGGATCCCGGCCACCGGTGAGCCCCTTGGAACACTCTTCGTCAACCCCGGTGGGCCGGGCGGCTCCGGGGTCGATTTCGCGGACACGTACGTGACATTGATGCGTTCGGAGGTGCTGGAGTCCTACGACGTGGTCGGCTTCGATCCGCGTGGGGTGGGACAGAGCGACCCGGTCGACTGCCTCGACGACGCCGAGCTCGGTGTCTTCCTCGCAGCCGACGCCGACCCGACGACGCCTCAGGAGATCGAGCAGGTCGAGGATTCCGTGGACGAGTTCGGGCAGGCCTGCGAAGCGCGCACCGGCGACCTGCTGGCGCACGTCTCGACCGTCGAGGTGGCGCAGGACCTCGACGTGCTGCGTGCCGTCGTCGGCGACGAGCAGCTCACCTATTACGGCGCCTCCTACGGCACCTCCATCGGCTCGACGTACGCCGAGCTCTTCCCCGAGCACGTCGGACGCCTGGTGCTCGACGGCGCCACCGACCCGTCGCTCACGTCCGAGCAGCGGAACCTGACCCAGGCCGCCGGCTTCCAGACCGCGCTGTACGCCTACATCGAGGACTGCCAGACCAGTCCGGGCTGCCCGTTGCCGCCCGGCCGGTACGAGGGGGCGCGCCGGATCGGCGACCTCCTCGACCAGCTCGACGCGTCACCGCTGCCGACCGGCGACCCGCAGCGGCCACTCACCGAGTCACTCGGGTTCTTCGGCATCGGGGGCATGCTCTACAACCGGGCCAACTGGGCGGTGCTCACTCCGGCGCTGGAGCGCGCCTTCGCGGGCGACGGTGCTGAGCTGCTGCGGCTTTCTGACTTCTACTTCAGCCGTGAGGACGACGGGTCGTTCACCGACAACAGCGCCGAGGCGATCGCGGCGGTCAACTGCCTCGACGACCCCACCTCTGCACCGGTCGAGGAGATCGAGGCTTCGGTCCCGGCCTACACCGAGGCCTCGCCGACGTTCGGCCGGCTGTTCGCCTGGTTCCAGGTCACCTGCACGGACTGGCCGGTGGAGTCGTCGTACGAGCCGCTGGAGATCCGTGCCGAGGGGGCGGCGCCGATCGTCGTCATCGGCACCACCCGTGACCCGGCCACCCCGTACGAGTGGTCGGTGGCCCTGGCCGAGCAGCTCGAGTCGGGGGTGCTCGTCTCGCGTGACGGGGACGGGCACACGTCCTTCGGTGCCGGCAACGCATGCGTCGACGCAGCCATCGACGCCTTCTTCCTCGAGGGCACTGTGCCCGACGACGGCCTGGAGTGCTGAGCCGGCCATGGTCATGTGGTCGTGGCGGGGGCGCGGGACGGTGCCGCTGGTGGTGGCCCTCCTGGCCGCGGGTGCGTGCGCCGACAGTTCACGTCTGGTCTCGTCCCAGGACGAGGCCTCATCGGGCGGCGATCCGGAGGTCCAGCAGCCGGACATGGACGCTCGCGTTGACGAGGCTGCCGGCGACGGGAGAGCGGATCGGCACCATCTTCGTCAACCCCGGTGGGCCAGGTGGGTCGGGCATCGTAGGTCTCGGGTTCGAATCCCGAAGGCGGCCACGACATGACCGCCTTCACACACTCACGGCATCGCTGAGCAGCGAACCCTGCAGGCGAGCGACGAACCATTCCTGGCTGACCGCAGTAGGGTGCTGGCACCCGGGCGCTTCCGGAGGAGGTGTGGCATGAGCGTGCATGACGAGCGTGTCGCTGCATTTCACCGCTTGCACTCCTCCGGTTGTTTCGTGATGGCGAACCCGTGGGATGCGGGGAGCGCGCGCGCTCTGGAACAGATCGGCTTCAAGGCGTTGGCGACGACAAGTTGCGGGTTCGCATGGACATTGGGTCGCGCGGACAGCCACGTCACGCTTGATCAGGCGCTCGAGCATCTGCGGGTCGTCGTGGACGCCGTGAAGGTGCCGGTGAACGCAGATTTCGAGGGCGGTTTCGCAGTCGATCCGCAGCACGTCGGCGCGAACGTGAAGCTCGCCGCGGCCACGGGGATCGCCGGGCTCTCGATCGAAGACTCCACGGGCAACGAGGTACGTCCGCTCCATGAGTTCGACTTGGCCGTGGAGCGTGTTCGGGCCGCGCGACGGGCGATCGATGAGAGCGGCACGGGCGTCGTTCTCACCGGTCGATCCGAGGGGTTCGTGTGCGGACGTCCCGACATCGACGAGACGATCCGCAGGCTGCGCGCCTACGCTGACGCTGGCGCCGACTGCCTCTACGCTCCGCGGATCGAATCCGTCGAGCACATTGCGGCGATCATCGCAGCGGTGTCACCGAAACCGGTGAACTTGCTGATCAACGCCCCGTTCATGACTGTTGCGGAGGCGGCGACTCTCGGAGTACGGCGGATCAGCGTGGGGGGCACGCTCGCACGCGCCGCGTGGGCTGGATTCTTGCAAGCCGCAAAGGAAATCGCGGACGACGGGACGTTCTCCAGGTTCGAGCGATTGCCAGACGTCGATGCACTGCTTCGTCATCGATAGGTTTCAGCAAGGCACCAGTCCCGGCCCAGGCGAGTCGATCGCCCGCAAAGGACTCTCCCCAATGCCGGCCACCAAGCGGTGGCCGGTGGAACGCGCCCAGGTTTGCCACCACTCGTTCTGCCAGCTCGCACCTGCACCGAACGCCGCCAGATCGTCGCGGACTTGGGCCTGTCAGACAGCGGTGGCCTCCACGATGCGCATGGCGCCAGAGGTCTCGATGACCGTACTCGGACGGAGACCGGCACTTTCCAGCAGTTTCGACAGCTGGCTGGGGGAGCGTTCGCGTCCTCCCGTGACGGCAAGCATGAGGACATCCAGCGTCTGGACGCGTGGATCCGTCTGGTCCTCGATGACGACACCCTCGATGATCAACACCGCGGCGTCAGCCGGCGCGGCGCGTCGGATCGCCCTCAGGATGGCAGCGGCCTCCGCGTCGGCCCAGTCGTGGATCACTTCCATCAGGATGTAGGCGTCTGCAGCGGGCAGCGGGTCGACGAAGAAGTCCCCCGCTTGTGCAGTCAGCCGCTCCGAGTCGATGTGCAGTGTCGCGACCACATCAGGAAGCTCGAAGAGGATGCCTTCGGCGGTGGGCACGACGTCCAAGATGGCACGCAGCAGATGGCCCCGACCGCCGCCGATGTCGGCAATCGTGCCGAACCGGCCGAAGCCGTAGGCGCCGAGCACCGCAGCGACATCGGCCGCCGCCTTGGCCGTCATGGCTTGGCCGAAGATCGCGGCTTCGCGGGGATGACTCTGCAGGTAGGGCCACAGCCCCTCGGGCGCCACCTGCTCCAGCGACGGCGAGCCAGTCCGGACGCAATGGTCGAGCTGGGCGAAGGCGGCCGAAAAGACGGGCAGGCCCATCATGCGGGAGAGGGCCCGCATCGACATCGGGTGGTCGCTGCCTAGCAGACGAGACGGCTCGGTGTGCCCGTAGGCGCCGGAGCGGTCAGCGAAGATGCCGTACGTAGACAGCAGACGCAGGACGCGGTCGAGGCTGTCTGGGTCGGCGCCACACCTGGCCGCCAGCTCCTTGACGGGGATGGGTTGGTCCCCGATGTGGTCGGCCACTCCCAGTTCCGCCACCACATGGAGGCAGCTGGATGGGACGATGGCGTTGGTCACGGTCCAGATGACCTCGTGCGGTTGCTGATCCATCGAAGCTCCTTTTTCACGGCGTCCACCCGGTGAGCCACTCCGTGAGGGTTGGAGCCTCGGCGCGTTCGTCGGGCGGGACCTGGTCACGAGTGCCGGCCGGCGGTGGCTGGCTCGAGTGCGGCAGCGACCGCGTCCTCCAGAGTGCCGGCCGGACGGCCGAGGACGCGCTCCAGATCCTCGGTCTGCCGCTCGAAGGCACCGGACCGGACGAACGGACCGATCATTGCCATGATGCCCTCGTCACCGTCGACCTCCCGGTACTCAACGGCTCGGCCGCCCAGTTCGGTGAGAACGGCGGCCAGCTGACGGTACGTCCACAAGCGGCCGGTGAAGTTGTAGCCGGTGCCGGCGTGATCAGCGGTGGTGAGAACCGCGGCGGCTGCCTCGGCGAGATCGGCGCGGGTCGCGGTGTTCAACCCCCGGCCACCAGTGCTGCTTGTCAGTTCGCCTGACTCGATCACCGCGCGCAGGCCGGGGTTGATGAAGAAGTCGGAGTAGATCGGGTGGCGCAGCACGATGTAGGGCACTCCGCTTTCGATGAGGATCCGCTCGGTCGCATGGTGGTCGGCAAGACCTCCCTCGTCGCTGACGTCGGCTCCGAGAGCGCCGGTGTACGCGAGGGTTCCGACGCCGGCGTCCCGTGCCGCGGCGATCACGCTGCGGTGCTGAGTCATACGCCTGGTCGAGTCGACCTCCGGCGAGGAGATGAACAGCAGCCGGTCCGCGCCCTCGAACGCGAAGCGAAGACTCGCCGGCCGGTCGTAGTCACCGACGCGAACGTCGACCCCGCGGGCTGCCAGGTCGTCGGCCTTGCGGGCGTCCCGGACTGCTACGGCGACCTCCGCTGCAGGCACGCGGTCAAGCAGGCGATCAGTGACGAGACGTCCGAACTCGCCCGTGGCGGCCGAGACTATGATCATGGCTCCTCCAGCCGTTCGCGCGGTGGCCTGGCCGGCTGGCCGGTTCTTGGTCTCGCGCGGTTCAAGCCTTGGGCGTCACGCTCGGTCGTGGCATCCGCCGAACTACTCGGCCGACGTACTCATTTCAGGTTGGTGATCAACACGGCGATCTGGCTTCGGTTCGACAGGTGCAGCTTCTCGAGGATGTGCTGGACGTGGTTCTGGGCTGTCCGCTCGGACAGATAGAGGCGTGCTGCTATCTCCCGGTTGGTCAGCCCCTGTGCGACCAGCTGGGCCACCTCTCGCTCACGGCGCGTCAGCGGCAGGGGTGGGGTGGCGGTGTCGAGCTGTTCGAGCAACCGTCTGGCCTTTGCAGCGATCGGTGGCATACCGAGCGCAGCGGCCTGTCGAGCTGACCTGGTGGCCAGGGAACGGGCCCGGTCGACGTCCCCCGGCCCCGCCCGGCGCGCCACGGCGCTGGCGAGCTCGTACTGCGTCTCGGCGTGAAAACGGCGGCACCGGACACCGCGCATGCCTTGGCGGCAGTCTCCAGATCAGCGACGGCTTCGTCGAGCAGATCCAGGTACGCGGCCGCTACCCCCAGCCACAGCTCGACCGGGCCGAAGTACCCGAGCGGCCCTGCTCCGCTGATCACGTGGTGACCGCGGTACGGGCTGAGCAGCTCGCGGAGGGAGCCCACGTCGTCGGAGATGTCCAGCGCGGCGGCGACCCAGATGCCACTCTTGTAGGTGGCCAGGGTCGAGTGCGGTGAGATTCGCCAATGCGCCACCGCGCCGAGCGAACGATAGATCGTCGCCGCCTCGCGGAGGCGACCGATCTCCGTGAGGATCTCTGCCGAAGCCAGCGCGCCGATCACACCTGCGGTCTGGAATGGTTGCACTGGATTGCCGGGGCCCAGGATGCCGTTCGCAGCAATCGACTCGTTGTCGTGGCCGGTGTGGCGAGCCACAGCCATCAGTTGGGCGCCCCGGATGAGTCCCGCTGCAGGATGTCCGGTCGGGGCCACGGTGCTGAAGGCCTCATCCGTCAGGCGACGAGCGTCGTCGAAACGCGCTTGGGCCTGGGCAAGCATCGCCTGGCACCGCAGCAGCTGCCACCTTGCCAACGGCCCGCCGACCTCCTTGGCCAGCGGGGCCACGGTTTCCACCTCCCGAGCCGCGCCGCCGAAGTCGCCCCGTTCGAATGCCACGTCGACCCACCACAGATGCGCCCACATCTGTTCGTTCGGATCTCCCGCCTCGCGGCCCAGGCTCAGCACGCGCTCGGCCAGCGACGCTCGCTCGTCCAATCCATCCGGCCCTGAGCACACCATCTGGCGAGCGTGAAGGGCGGCGATCAAGGCAGCGGGTTCACCCGAGAGCTCCGCCAGGGCGACCGCCTCTTCGCTGGCGGGTCCGGCGGGCTCGACGTCCGCGAGGTAATCGCAGACTTGCGCGAACCTTGCCATGACCCGGGCCCGCAGAGCGGCAGGCTCAGAACCAACGGCCGCAACCGCCTTTTCGCAGAGCTGCCTGATGACGAGATCGGTCTCCGGTTGAAAGGTGGGCTCAGCCACGAGCGCCGCTTGCGCCACGAGGTCAGGTCGACCTATCTCAGATGCAAGAGTTGAGGCCTGCAGGCACGCTTCCAGCCCGCCAGGAGTGTCGGACGAGAGATGCAGCGCCGAGCCGAGCCCCAACAGGAGGCGGCAGCGTGCGGCCTCGTCGAGCTCGCCGGCGCCGACGTCGAGTGCGAGCCGGAAGAGTCGGGCGCCCTCCTCATAGGAATGACGGCGCATCGCCTCCGCCCCGGCCCGTTCGATCCACCCAGTCGCCCTGGCCCTGTCGCCCTGCACCGCAGCCACGGCCCAATGCCGCGCCAGGTCGAACAGGTGCTGCTCTAGCCGATCGCCGCATAGCTGCTCGAGTGCCTCCGCCGCCAGCCGGTGAAGCCGCACTCGCTCGGGCGTGCCCAAGGTCGCCTCGGTGGCGTCCCGCACGAGGGTGTGGGTAAAGCGGTGCTCTCCGGCTGCCGGGGGAACCTCCACGAGCCCAGCAGCGGCCGCCTCATCCAGCAGGCCAAGGCAGTCCATCACGGGCAGATCAACCATCGCCGCCACGACGGTCGCCGAGAACTCCCTTCCCACGATCGAGGCGGCCCGCAACAGCCACGCCGCGTCCGCCGACAGTCGACTCAGCCGGGTGCCGATCGCTTCGCGCAGGTTCGTGGTGACCACAGCGGGCACCCCATCTCGGCGATCCGTGAGCATCCTGCCCACCTCGGCCACAAAGAACGGATTGCCGCCGGTCAGGTCATGGACCCGCGCCACCTCAGCGTGGCCGACGTCATGCCCCACCACGGACGCCAGCTGCCGGCCGACCGCCCGTGCCGCCAGTCCGCCGAGATGAATGTGACGCGTCACCGGTTCCCGCAACAGCTCGGCGACCAGGGCACCATGCGTTTGTTCGGTGTCGCGGTGGTTCACCACCACGAGGAGCCGCTCGTCACGTACGCCGCGCGCCAGGTGTTGCAGAAGCAGCAGTGAGGCGTGATCGGCCGCGTGCACGTCATCGAGCCCGATCACCAACGGGCCTCGACGCGTCAGCTGCCGGAGCAGTACCGCCACCGCATCGAACTGCCGAAACCGCTCCTCCGCCGACCCACCGCTGACCGCTGGAGTCTCGCGATCGACGAATACGTCAGGGGCCAGCCGGGCCAGATCGGCACTCAGCCGGTGCTCGTCGGCCATGGCAGTCAGGTCGACGATCTCGCCGACGCCGCGCAGCACCTGCCGCCACGGCCAGTAAGGCGGCGCGCCCGCCGACTCCACCGCGCGACCCCACACACCGGTGACACCTTTCGCGCCGGCCAAGGCCATCAACTCCTCGGCCAGGCGGGTCGTTGCCGATCCCCGGCTCACCCTGGCAGATGACCAGGCGTGGGTGGCCCTGGAGCGCCGCGTCGAGGCACTCACCGAGCACGGCCAGCAACTCGCTTCGCATCCCGTGCCACGTCTCCTCGCGCCGAACCCTAGGCGCCATGATTGCAGCGCGGAGGAGTGCGCGTACCACGCCCGAAGGGAATCGACGAGGACCCGGCTCGGTGGTTCTGGTTCGAGGGGAGGTTCGCAGACTACGAGGCCCGTGCGAGTCGTGCTCGGCACGGTTCGGGGTCAGCCGGCTCAGTTCGTCCGCTCCCAGTCGGCCCTGTCCAGGGCGTACTCCACGTCACCGTGCTCGGAGCCCTCGACCACGTACGGCCAGGGCTGGGTGAACGCCCGCACGAATTTCAGCTCTGCCTTCTCCATCACCCGCCGGGACGCGATGTTGACCGCCATGGTCGACGCCACGACCCGCCGTACGCCGCGCTCATGGAACCCCATTGTCACCAAGGTACGCGCACCCTCCGTCGCATAGCGCTTCCCCAGGCGACACCGTGCCCGACGACGGCCTGGAGTGCTGAGCCGGCTCAGAGGCGACCGAGCACCCGCGTGACGTCGATCAGGATCGTCACCCGGGTGGGGTTCTCGCGCGGTTGGCGGTAGCGCACGGCGTAGCGCCTCACCGACTCGGCGATCTGGCCCGGGTCGTGGCTGACCCGGGCGTTGCCCTCCAGCGTGGACCAGCGCGCGCCGTCGATCTGGCAGACCGCCACCCGGCTGCCGGTCGGGTCTCCGCTCGTGACCGCCCACTCGAGGTTGCGCACCTTCTGCGAGGACGCACGAGTGATGATCCGGGCCACCTGCCGCTGCGGGTCGTACGTCACCCCCACGGGGACCACGTGCGGGGATCCGTCAGCGCGCAGCGTGCTCAGCGTGCACAGGTGACGCTCGGACCAGAACGCCACCAGCTCCGGGTCGTACGGGTCCAGCGCCATGGTCGGGACGCTACCTGCGCGGAGTTGAGCCGATTGGAGGGGATGTGAGCGCGGCGGCTAGACTCGGCGACCGGCCTTGCGGGTGATCCTCGTGAGGTCCTGCCGCCTTAGCTCAGCTGGCCAGAGCAACGCACTCGTAATGCGTAGGTCTCGGGTTCGAATCCCGAAGGCGGCTCAACGTCGGTGCAGGTCAGGGCCCTGTTGCACTCTGCGTGATGGGCAGAACGGTGGCCTGGTGACACGCTGGTGACACGGGAGCAATCGCCCGCGCCACGTCCAGCCGCTCCGCCACCCCGTTCGAGGTCGTCGTCGAACAACCCTGAGTACACGT